>CAZCUO010000091.1:0-7605 GCA_964502135.1 uncultured bacterium | reverse complement strand
ATACTAAAACAAATATTATGAACTTTTTAATAAATCTAAAAAATTTTTTCATATTTTTCCTTTTTATGATTTTAACATCCAATTAAAAATTTAGTCAAATTAGCGAAAATAATAAATAACAGAAAAGACAATAACAACTTTCTAATTTTATTTTTATAGACAAAAGTAACTAAAAGTCAAGTAAAGGTTTCTTGTACATTTTTTCATAAACTTCAAAATCTAAAATTTTGCTTTTTGATGTTAAAAAATAGACCCTTATTTTGGATTTCTTAACTTATAAGATTTTCAATAGAAATTTTCAAAATTTAAGCAGTATTTAAATAAAAAATTTTCTTACAATCTTCTTTCAAAATTTCTGAACCCGAAACTGCACCTATATAATAATGATGATTAAACCATAGAAAGTCAGTGCTAAAAAGAATTCTATCTGCTACAATTTTTTCAACAAACATTTCAATAATTCTTCTCTCATCTGGTATAGCAGTTAGTTCAAGATAAACATTTTCATAATTTTTAACAAATTCAATGCTTTTTCCCCAATCACTATGAATTGAATGTCCTAAAATTAAATTTTTATATTTTTTAAGTTTTTTTACCTCTTCTGCTCCAATCTAAATACTTCCACCCCATGTATAAGTTTTTAAGTCCTTTTTAATTATTTCAGGATAATTTGGATTTATTCCGCAATTAGAAAATTTCTACTCTCAGGTTCAGATAAAGAATCACCAAAAGTTGTTTTACTTAAAATACCACAACTTATTATTTTGAAATAATTAAAACTATATGCGCCTTATTTTATCAATCTTACATGGAAACCCAACCATATGAACTAGAATAACTGCTTTTGTATCCTTTGTTATTTTCTTTTCCATATCTATTGGATCCATTGTGCATGTTTCATCTATTCAACACCAGGAATTGCTCCTACAAGTAAAACAGCAGTTGCAGTTGCCATGAAAGTATAAGAAGGAATTAAAACTTCATCAGTATGTCCTATACCAAGTCCACAAGTCCTCACATTAAATCGGCAGTTTCTCCACCATTCATAAGTAAAGCATATTTTCTACCTATTTTTTGCCCCATTCTTTCTCAAATTTATCACATTCACTAAATCCTTTCTTTACCCTAAAAAACCCCTTACTCTTTATTACCCTTTCAACAACTTTTACTTCTTCTTTCCCTATTCTATACATAAAATTCTTCCTTCTTTTTTAAAAACTTTAAGAATAAATTTAAGTTTTCAATTCTTCCTTGAATTCAGAAATTAAATTTTCAATATTATCTATTTGGCCATCTATTATTTTTTTTAAAAAGAAACTGCCAACAATTATACCATCAACATATCCTTTTATCTCTCTTATTTGTTTTCTATTTGAAATTCCAAAGCCAAGTGCAATAGGAACTTTTACCATTTTTTTTACTTTTTTCAATGAATTAATTGTTTCAATATCTATTTCTTCTCTTGGTCCTGTAACTCCTGCAATACTTATAAAATATATAAAACCATTTGCCTTTCTTATTATTTTTCTCATCCTTTTTTCAGATGTAAATGGTGTTAAAAAGTAAATTAAATTTAAGTTCCTCTCTTTAAGAATTTTTAAAATTTCAAAACTTTCTTCATAAGGCAAATCAGGAATAATTAAACCGGAAATTCCACATTCAACACATCTATCAGTAAATCTTTCAATTCCATATTTATAAACAGGATTAAAATAGGTCATAAAAAGATAGGGAATATCTTTCTCTTTTTTTAATATTTTTGCGATTTCAAAACAATCATCAACATTTATTCCATTTTCAAGTGCTTTTGAAGATGTATATTGAATTATAGGTCCATCTGCAATAGGATCTGAGAAAGGTATTCCAATTTCAATTATATCTGCTCCCTTTTCAATACTTCTTTTTATTATTTTTATTGACTTTTCAAAAGAAGGAAATCCAGCGGTAAAATATAATATTAATGCTTTTTCATTTTTTTTCTTCAATTCATTAAATTTTTTTTCTATCTCAGTCATATCTCTCCTTCTATTTTTGCAACTTCAACTACATCTTTATCACCTCTACCTGAAAGACAAATAATAACAATATCATCTTTTTTAAATCTATTTTTATTTTCAACTAACCATCCAATTGCATGTGCTGGTTCTAAAGCAGGTATTATTCCTTCAATTTCGCTTAAAATATGAAAACCTTCTAATGCAACATCATCATTGACTGCATAATATTCAGCCCTTCCTGTTTCTTTATAAAATGAATGTTCTGGTCCAACACCTGGATAATCAAGACCTGCTGAAATTGAGTGAGTTATTTTTATTTGTCCATAATTATCCTGTAAGACATATGAAAAACTACCATGTAGAACTCCTTTTTCTCCTTTTGAAAGAGTTGCTGAATGTTTGTCTGTATTTATTCCTTCTCCTCCTGCTTCAACTCCAATAAATTTTACCTCTTTATATTTGTAAAATGGATGAAAAAGACCAATACTATTACTTCCTCCACCAACACATGCAATAAGGTAATCTGGTAATCTTTTTTCATATTTTAGTATTTGTCTTTTCGTTTCCTTACCTATAATTGACTGAAAATCTCTAACTATCATGGGATACGGATGAGGACCAACAACAGAACCAATTACATAATGAGTATTTCTAAAATTTGCTATCCAGTCCCTCATTGCTTCATTTATTGCATCTTTTAATGTTTTACTCCCACTTTTTACAGGTATAACTTCTGCACCAAGCAATTTCATTCTATAAACATTTAATTTTTGCCTTTCAACATCTATTTCACCCATATAAATAACACATTTCATTTTCAATAAAGCAGAAGCAGTTGCAGTTGCCACTCCATGCTGACCTGCGCCTGTCTCTGCAATTATTCTTGTTTTCCCCATCATTTTTGCAAGAAGAACCTGCCCAAGAGTATTATTTATTTTATGCGCTCCAGTAAATGCCAAATCCTCCCTTTTAAGATATACTTTGAATCCAAGATAATCACTAAAATTCTTTGCAAAATATAAAGGAGTGGGTCTACCTGCATAATTTTTCAATAAGTAATTGAGATTCTTCTTAAATTCTTTTGATTTTGATATCTTTTTATAATTTATTTCAAGTTCTTCAAGTGGTTCAATTAATGTTTCAGGTGCAAATCTTCCTCCAAATATACCAAATTTTCCTTTTTTGTCAGGTAACATTTTTAAGTTCTTCTATTAATTTTTTTATTTTTTTAATATCTTTTATCCCAGGGGCAATTTCAACTCCTGAAGCAACATCAATACCAAATGGTTTAAATTTTTTTATCACATCCTTCACATTTTCAGGTGTAATTCCACCTGCAATAAAAATCTTATTCCAGGGTAAATTTAGATTTTCAATCACTCTATCTTCAAATCTTTTTCCTGTTCCTCCATATAAATTTTCCTCATATCTATCAAGTAAGAAGAAATCTGCCTTTTTATATTTTCTCATTTTTTTTGTAATATCTTCTTTATCCTTAACATGTATTGTCTTAATTAAAATTTTCTCAGGAAAATTTTCTTTAAACTTTTCAAGAAGGGCAGGGGGTTCATTTCCATGTAATTGAATCCCATTAATTTTTAATTTTTTAACAATTTCAAATAAACTTTTTTCATCTGGATTGACAAATAAACCGATTTTTTTAATATCTTCTGGCAAATCATTAACTAATATTTCTGCCTCTTTTTCACTTACAAATCGTGGACTTTTCTCATAAAAATTTAATCCTATCCATTTAATTCCTACAGAAATCGCATCTATTATATCCTTTCTCCTTTTAAATCCACATATTTTTATTTCAATCATTCTATATCTGGTAAATCTTTTAATGCCTTCTTTATTTTTTCTTCTGGATATTCAAAATCCTCAAGTTCCCCTTCAAAATATGCCTCATAAGCAGATAAATCAAAATATCCATGACCAGAATGATTATAGACAATAACTTTTCCTTCAGGAGCATCCTTAGCTTCATCAATTACTGCTTTTATTGCATGTGTTGTTTCAGGTGCAGGTAAAAATCCTTCTGTTTGGGCAAAAAGAATTCCTGCTTGGAAACATTCTCTTTGGTAATATGCTCTTGCTTCAACAAGACCAAGTTTCACAAGATGACATAAAAGTGGTGCGTCTCCATGATATCTTAATCCACCTGCATGAATACCCGGTGGAATAAAATTGTGGCCAAGTGTATACATTTTAAGAAGTGGTGTTGTACATGCAGTATCTCCAAAATCATATCTATAAACTCCTTTTGTCAAAGTTGGACATGCCTTTGGTTCTACTGCAATAAATCTTATATTTTTGCCTTTCAATTTATCTGGAATAAATGGAATTATAAATCCTCCAAAATTACTTCCTCCACCAACACAACCAATTAAAACATCTGGCTTTTCATCTATTAATTCAAGTTGTTTTTTTGTTTCAAGGCCTACTATTGTTTGATGAAGCAAAACATGATTTAAGACACTCCCAAGGGAATACTTTGTATCCTCATTTTTAATCGCAAACTCAATTGCTTCTGAAATTGCTATGCCTAAACTACCTGGTGAATCAGGTTCCTTTTCCAATATTTTTCTACCAAATTCTGTTTTATCAGAAGGTGAAGGGTACATTGTTGCCCCCCAAGATTGAGCAAGTAATCTTCTGTATGGTTTTTGATAATATGAAACCTTAACCATAAAAATTATACATTCAAGTCCAAATATTTTACACGCAAAAGCAAGAGCACTTCCCCATTGGCCTGCTCCTGTTTCTGTTGTAAGTCTTTTAACACCTTCGATTTTATTATAATATGCCTGTGGTATCGCTGTATTGGGTTTGTGAGAACCAGGAGGAGAAACAGATTCATTTTTAAAATAAATCCTCGCTTTGGTTTTTAATGCTTTTTCAAGATTTCTTGCTCTATGTAATGGAGTCGGTCTATAAATTTTATATGCATTTAAAACTTCATCCGGAATTTCAATCCACTTTTTAGGTGAAAATTCCTGCATAATTAAAGACATAGGGAAAATAGGTGCTAAATCTTCTGGTTTTACTGGTTTTTTTGTTTTTGGATGAATAACAGGTGGTAATGGTTCAGGTAGATCAGGAAGAATATTATACCATGCTTGTGGAATTTCTTTTTCACTTAGATAAATTTTATTTTCTTCCATTTTTCTTTCCTTTTTAAATCAAAAATTCTTTTATCTTTTCCTCTATATTTTTACTCTTTAAAATACCTTCTCCCACCAAAACTCCTTTAACTCCAAGTTTTTTCAATTCAATAACTTCCTCTTTATTTTTTATTCCACTTTCACTAATGACAATTATTTTATCAACTGGGACAAATTTAATCAAATTAAAAGTATTTTTTATATCAACTTTAAGTGTTTCAAGGTCTCTATTATTTATTCCAAGAATTCTATTTCTCCAGTCACTTATTAAATCAAAACATCTATTCAAATCATCTTTATTGAAAACCTCCACAAGAACTTCAAAATTTAAATCGTCACAAATTTTTAAAAACTTTTTAATATTTTTGTCATCCAATATTCTAACAATCAACAAAATAAAATCTGCACCATAAAATTTACCTTCATAAATCTGATATTCATCAATTAAAAAATCTTTCATCAAAACAGGAATTTTAGTGTTCTCTTTTACAATTTTCAAATCATTTATTGAACCATTAAAATATGGTTCACATGTTAAAACAGAAATACCACTTACACCATTTTTTTCATAAATTTTCGCAATTTTTTTAAAATCTATCTCATTATTAATAATTCCTGCAGATGGAGAAGCCCTTTTAATTTCAGCAATAACTCCAAAATCATTTTTTAATTTTTCACATATACTAAAATTTTTTTTATTTGTCATTTTTCTTGTTAATTCAACCAGAGGCACAATTTTTTTTCTTTCTTCTATAATCTTTTTTTTCTCTTCAACTATTTTTTCAAGTATATTCATTTTTTCTCTTTAAGTTGTTTTATAAATTTTTCTGCTATTTCTTTCCTTTCTGGATATTTTCCTTTAATTTTTTCCCACTCATTAATTGCTTTTTCTATCTCTCCCTTTTTCATATAAATATGCGCTTTTAAATTTTCAACATAATATGGATGTTCATAATTTTCTGCCTTATGCAGATATTCAATTGCTTTGTCAAAATCCCCTTCATTATAATAAAAATATGCTATCTCCCAATATAATCTATAATCTTCTACCTTTTTACTTATACCTTTTTTCATAAATTCAACTGCATAATTTTTAATTTCTTCTTTTTTCTTTTCTTTATATTTAGGAGCAATTCCATTTATAAGAAACCATCCTCCAAGAGCATAAGCATTTAAATCATCTGGTCTAATTTTTGTAATTAAATAAATAACAGGGAATATTTTTGTATATTCACCTAAATGCCAGTAATTGTCTAATGTAAGATAAAGCAAATCTATAATTCCTTCACTTAAATCTGGATAATTAAAAAAATCTATAACTGCTTGTTCCTTTAAATTAATTCCAATATTTTCTGTTTGGACGAAAAAGAATGTAATAAAAAAAAATAGAAATATCTTTTTCATTTATTTATAAACTCAAGAATTTCGTTAAATTTATTATATGGAATCCCTTTACTAATAACATCCTTGCAAAGATTTATTCCCTCTTCAACATTATTTACCACTTTACATATTTTTAAAAGGAAAGAAGTATTTAAACAAACGATATCACATTTTGCTCCTTTTTCTTTACCTTTAATTATATTCAACAAAATTTCAGCATTATCTTTTAAACTCCCCCCTTTTATCTCCTCAAGTTTACATCTTTTAAGACCAAAATCTTCGGGATATATTTCAAATTCTTTTATTTCTTTATCCACTTCCACAATGTATGTTTTTCCAGTAAGAGTAATTTCATCAAGTCCATCTTCTGAATGAAAGATATATCCTTTAATTCCTAAATTTTTAAAAACATATGGAATTATTTTTAAAAGACGATATTCATTAACACCCATTATACGATAATTTGCAAATACTGGATTACACAAAGGACCAATAATATTAAAAATTGTTCTAAATCCAAGTTCTTTTCTTATTATTGCAACATTCTTCATTGCTTTATGGTATAAAGGTGCAAATAAAAAGGCAAATCCATATTTTTCAAGAATTTTTTTACTTTTTTCTGGCTCAATATCAAGTTTATATCCAAGATATTCAAGAACATCTGCACTTCCACAAGGACTTGTAATAGACCTATTCCCATGTTTTGCAACAACAAGACCACAGGCAGAAGCAACTATTGCGCTTGTAGTTGAAATATTGAAAGTCCCTGAATAATCACCTCCTGTTCCACACGTATCACAAATCATATCTTTGTCCAAAAATATTCTTTCCATCTTTTCTTCTAATAATTTTACCGCTCCAGTTATTTCTTCCGATGTCTCTTTTTTTACTTTTAGTAAAGTAAGAAAAGCAGCAACTTTAATAGAAGAAATTTTCCCCTCCATAATCTCTTTAAAAATATTATATGTTTCGTCTTCTGTAAGATTTTTATTTTCCAACAATTTCCTTAAAATTTCTTCCATTTTTTTCCTCCATTTTGAAAAAAAAGAAAAAAGAAA
>CAZCUO010000090.1:0-13490 GCA_964502135.1 uncultured bacterium | reverse complement strand
TGCTGAACCGCTCTTCCGATCTCAGAATAGTCATTTTTTTCTTTTGCAAGAGAATAAAGATTTTCTATGCTTTTTGTTACTTTTTTCTCATGCTCAAGTGTCTTTTCAAAAACTTCTACTGGTGAAGTAAATTCAGATGGTGGTTTTTCTATTTCCTGAAATATAACACGCTCTCCCCTATCATTCAAAAATTCATAAATCTTCATTGCATGTCCAAATTCTTCTTTTGCCTGAATCTTCATCCAGTGAGCAAAACCTTCAAGATTTATAGAGTCAAAGTAAGAAGCCATTGAAAGATAAAGATATGCAGAATACAATTCTTTTTTAATCTGATTATTCAATTCTTCATATAACTTTTTATCCATCTTTTCACCTCCCTTCAATTAATTGTTTTTTAAGATTTGATAATTTTACAAAGTGTGCCCTTTCCTGTTCTATTATCTTATCAAGTTGGCTATGTTGTGTTTCAGGAACAAATCCTTTTGCTTCAAGATAATACATAATTGAATCAAGTTCTCTCCTTATTCCAAAATTTATTGCTTCTATGACATCCTCTTTTTTCATTTCTTTTTCAACACCTTTCGGAAAAATCAACTCTTCTGCATATGCTCTTAAATAAGCAAAATATTCTCCAGGATAACTTTCAGGTGGTTCATATTTTTCTATTTTAGACAATAATTCTTCAAATACTTTTTTATGTTTAACCTCTTCATCTGCAAGAAAAATAAATAAATCTTGCACTTCTTTATTCTTTACCTTACTTGCAATTTCTCTATAAAATTTTTCTCCATTTTCTTCAATTTTTATAGCAAACTGATAAATCTCACTCACATTAAAAAATACCGCCATATTCACCTCCTTTAAATTAAATTTAAATCTTTATGTTTTTGATAAATTTTTTCAGAAAGTTTTTTTATCTTTTCAAAATCATCTTTTTGGGGATACCCCTCAAAAATGACTGGCTCTATAATTTCCACATTTATTCCTTTTATTATTTCCTCTAAATATTTTAACATATTTGTTCCCCATAAAAAAGAACCAATAACCGAAACAAACTTTGTTTTTGGTCTTAAAAGTTTAAATAAATAAGTGGCATGTAAAACAACCGGATGAGGTCCAGTTAAAACTGTCGGAGTTCCAATTACAACTGTTGCAGCATCAACAAGTGAAATTGCAAGTTCTCCAATGTCAGTATATGTTAAATTAAATGGTTTTACCTCAATTCCTTTTTCAATCAAATTTTCAATAAAATAATCAATTGCTTTCTTTATACTTCCATGCATTGAAATATAAGGGATAACAACTTGATTTTTTACATTATCAGAAATCCAATCATTATATGCCTCAATAATAACAGAAGGATTGTCATAAATAGGGCCGTGACTTGGAGCAATTATTTCAATCTCATAATTTTTTAATTTTTCAATATGTTTTTTAATATGATTTCTAAAAGGCATCATTATTTCTGCATAGTATCTTTTTGCTGGCTCATAAAAATCATTTTCACTTGCCCATATTTTACTTGTTGCAAGATGTGAACCAAAAAGATCACAAGGAAAAAGAATTTTATTTTTTATTTCATAAGTCAACATTGTTTCTGGCCAGTGAACCCAAGGCGTATAAATAAATTCAAGTGTCTTTTCTCCTATATTAAGTTTTTCTCCATCTTCAACAGTTATTATCCTATCCTCCGGTATTAAAAGCAAACTCATCAAATATTTCTTTCCTTTTTCACTAACAACTACTTTTGAAGATTTGAATTTTTCAAGTAATTTTGGAATTGTGCCAGAATGGTCTTGTTCTGAATGATTTGAAATAATATAATCTATCTTTTCAATTTTAAGTTTTTCTATTGCATTAAATAATTTATTTTCTGTCCTTGGGTCAGAAGAATCAATTAAAACATTTTTTTCATCTTTTAAAAAATATGAATTATAACTTGTTCCATCGGGTAAAGGTATTAATTCATCAAAAAGCCGTCTATCCCAATCATTCGTAATTATAGCCCATATATCTTTTTTAATTTCTTTAATAACCATTTTTAACCTCCATATTTTTCAAACATATCTTTCCCTGCTCCACAAACAGGACAAACCCAGTCCTCAGGCAATTTTTCAAAAGGAGTTTTTGGTTCTATACCATTTTCAGGATCACCATTTTCAGGGTCATAAATATAACCACAAACTTTACAAACATATTTATCCATCTTTCCCTCCTTTTTTTAAATTATAACCTGCTTTATTTACAATTTTTTCAACTTTTTCTTCTTGTAGATCAAAAGGAACATATAATTTTTTATTTTTTAAATTGATGTAAACATTAATTCCCTCTTTTTTAAATTCATTTTCAATTGTTTTTACACAGTGCTCACATTTTATATCAGGAACTTCAAATTCTTTTGTTTTTTCAATTTTCTTCCTAAATCTAAATGTTCTTAAAATTAAAAAAAGTAATAAAAATGAAGTTAAAATTTTAAACCAATTTGGTAAAAAACGACTTTTATGAATATGAACCATAGGTATTTTCTGAAGTTTCCATAAAAAATCTATAAAAATACCAAAAATTAAACTCCATAAGATTATAGAAAATAAATAAATCAAAAAATTTCTCCTCCCAAGTTTTCCCAATACAAAAGTTAATGTTGCAGAATTTGTTGCAGGACCTGTAAATAAAAAAACAAGTCCTGCTCCCGGATTCATTCCTTTTGAAATTAAAGATGAGGCAATTGGAATAGAACCTGTTGCACATACATACATTGGGATTCCTATTAAAAGCATTAAAGAATAAGAATAAAATGGATTACCAAGATATTTTGAAATAAAATCTTTAGGAACAAATGCTGAAATTAATCCTCCTATTAAAATTCCTATAATTATCCATTTTCCTATATCTCTAATAAGTTCGTTAAATCCATATTTAAAAATAATATTTAATTTTTCTTTATTTGAATGAATATGTAGATTTTCTTCTTCGCAGGAATTACAAGTAAAATCTTTTTTGTAAATTTCTTTGATTTTTTTATCTTTTTCAAATATGTTCACAATTATTCCAGCAAAAATCCCAGAAACAAAAGCAGAAATAGGTCTAATGATTGCAAAAATGGGACCCAAAAGTGAATATGTTGCAAGAATTGAATCAATTCCAGTTGTTGGTGTTGATATTAAAAAGGATATAGTGGCTCCTTTACTTGAACCTTCTTTATCAAGATGTGTAGCAACTGGGATAACTCCACAGGAACATAAAGGTAAAGGTATTCCAATAATATTTGCTTTAAATATTGATGAAAAACTTGGGGAGGAAAGATGATAATAAATTTTTTCTTTTGGAATTAATATTTTCAGAATACCTGCGATGAAAAAACCAAAAATCAAATAAGGGCTCATTTCATTCAATAAATACCATGTTTCAATTAAAAATTTTTTAACCATTTTTATTTAAACAATTTTTACATATCCCTATTAGATAAATATGATGTTCTTCAATTTTATGACCATCTATTTTTTTACAATTTATAATTGGACACTTTTTATAAATATCATAAATTTTCCCACAAATTTTACATTTAAAATGCAAATGTGGTTTTTCCAAATAATCATATCTTACCCCGTCTTCTTCAATAAGAATTTCTGAAAGCAATTTTTTGCTTACAAACAATTTTAAAGTATTATAAATAGTTGTTTTAGATAATGTAGGTATCTTTTTGTGTAAACCTTCATAGATTTCATCCACTGAGGGATGTTTCTTTTTCTCAGCAATATATGAAAAAATTTTTATCCTTTGAAATGATGGTTTAATTCCTTTCTCTTCAAATATCTTTAAAATTTCTTCTTTTATCATTTTAATTTATTTCAATTTTGTAATAATTTCAATCTTGTAATAATTATACCCTATTTTTTCTTTTTGTCAAGAGATAATTTTATACTGTTAAAAGAATTTTAAAACCAATTAAAATCAGTATAATTCCTGCAATAAGTTCAAGTTTTTCTCCTAATATTTTTTTGATTCTATGACCAATATAAAAACTTACAAAACAAATTAAAAAAGTAGTTAAGCCAATAATTAAAGATGGGGTTAAAACCTTAATTTTCAAAAGAGAAAAAGTTAGTCCAACTGAATATGCATCAAAACTTGTTGCAAATGAAAGAATTAAAAGAATAAATTTTTTATTAAAATCAATTGTTTTTTCTATTTTTCTTGATTCATAAATTAATTTTGCTCCGACTATAAAAAGTATTAAAAAAGCAACTATATGGTCAAATTTATAAATGTATTTTAAAAATCTTATCCCTGTAAACCATCCAAAAATAGGCATGATGAACTGAAAAAATCCAAAAGAAAAAGATATTTTGAAACTGTTAAATAATTTTTTTCTATCAATCAAACTACCTGCAATAACTGAAATTGAAAATGCATCCATAGAGAGAGAAACACCAATTAAAAAATTTGTTAAAATTTCCATTCGTGATAAAATATTCTATCTTAAATTTAAAAGGAATTAAAATGATTTTTATATTAACTCTCCTTCTCTCTCTTTATATGGGTTGGTCAATGGGAGCAAATGATGCTGCAAACTGTGTTGGTGCTGATATTGGCTCTGGTGTAATGAAATTAAAACATGGAATAATTATAACAATTTTATTTTCATTTCTTGGAGCAATTTTATTTGGTTCAAATGTTATAAAAACAATTGGTAAAGGAGTGGTTCCATTAAATGTTTTACCAGAAGATATTGCAAGTTTAATCAGTTTAGTTTCACTTTTTGGAGCGGGAACATGGGTAACAATTGCAACTTATAAAAAATATCCAGTTTCAACTTCTCACTCTATTGTAGGTGCAGTTGCAGGTTCAGGCCTTGCTTTTTTAACTCCTATTTACTGGAATAAAATTAGTCAGATATTTATTTGTTGGATTTTAACGCCAATTGGTTCTGCTTTACTTTCTTTTTTAGTATATCCAATTATTAGAAAAATTTTTACTTTTAAATTTATAAAAAGGTATGAAGAACAACTTGTAATTTTATTTATTTATGCTACAAGTGCTTATCTTGCCTTTACTTGGGGAGCAAATGATGTAGCAAATGCAACAGGGGTTTTAATAGGAACAGGTAAAGTTTCTCCCAAAATTGCTTCATTAATAGGAGGAATAGCAATTGCAATTGGAGTTACTACATGGGGATATAGAGTAATAGAAACAGTTGGTTTTAATATAGTCCATTTATCTCCTTTAATGACAATCGCGCTTGAAATTGGTTCTTCACTAAATGTCCATCTTTATACACATCTTGGAATACCTGTTTCAACTTCTCATTCTATAGTTGGAGCAATATGGGGGATTGGCTTTCATAAAGGAGTAAAAGCAATAAATTTTAAACTTGCAAAAGAAATAATTATTACATGGGCACTAACTCCTTTAATTTCGGGTATAATATCTTATGGGGTGATTAAAATCTTATTATTCTTTATAGGAGGATAAAAATGGAAAAAACAAGAAATATTTTATTTTGGTTGGGACAAAAAGAAGAAAGGGAAATATTAAATGATGAAATGAAACATGTTGAAATTTCACTTAAATGTGTAGAAGAAATGAAAAATGCAATTGAATCATTTATCAAAGGAAAAAATGAAGAGAAGGATTTACATATTTCAAATGTAAAAAATTATGAACACAATGGAGATGAAATTAGGAAAAAAATTACAGTTGAACTTTCAAAAGGTCTTCTTTTTCCACCAGATAGAGAAGATTTAATAATTTTAAATGAAGGGCTTAATGACATTGCAGATGGAGCAAAAGGAGTTGCAAGATTACTTGAATTTTTTGATGAAAAATTATCTGACGAAATGGGAAATTCACTTTTATCTTTTTCCATAATTGCTTTAAAGGCTGCTGAAAAACTTAAAGATGCAATTGGATCATTAATTAAAAATGATATACAAAAACTTCTTGAAGAGTGTGCTCATATTGAAACACTTGAAGAAGAAGGTGATGATAGAAGAAGAGAACTTATAAAGGTTTTAATAAAAGAAAATTTATCTGCTCCAAAAACCCTTCTCCTTTACGAAGTTATTGATACACTTGAAAACCTTACAGATTCAATTAAAAAAGCAGGAGATCTTGTTAGAATTCTTGGAATAAAGGCAAAATGAACCCTTTCAACATTGAAACATATAAAAAAAAGATATTTAAAACAATTTTAAAATATAAACTTGTTGAAAAAGGAGACAAAATTTTTGTTGGACTTTCCGGTGGTAAAGATAGTGGTTCTGCTTTTTTTCTTTTAAATGAATATATCAAAAAAAATAAAATAGATTGTGAAATTTATCCATTTTTTATAAAACTCGGCGATTTCATCCCTGAAGAAGTTTTAAATATAGTAAAAAAACAGGCAGAAATATGTGAAATTCAACTTAAAATATATAATATCAGTGATTTTGGAATTGATTATGAAAAAATTGCTAAATTAAATAGACCAATATGTAGTTCATGTGGAACAATTAAAAGATATTTAATGAATAAAATACCAAGAGAGGAAGGAGCAACAAAATTATGCACAGGTCATCATGGAGATGATTTTATTGTTTTTTTTATTAAAAATATGATTGGAAAAAATATTGATTGGATTTCAAAATTTACTCCTTTACTTGAAGGAAAAGGAAAGCAACTTTCAAGAATAAGGCCTTTATTTTTTGTAGGAGGAGAAGATAACAAAAATTTCTGTGATGCCATTGGTTTTCCTTATATAAAAGAGGATATATGCCCTCATAAATTTTTAAAACAGAAAATTGATAAAAGAAGAGAAAAATGGTACCAGACAATAAATGAAATTGAAAAATGGCAACCAAATTTTAAAGAATATTTTCTTGAAGGTATAAGTTTGTTAGCAGAAAAATTATGTAAAACTTCAGATATACCAAAAGAATGTGAAATATGTGGAGAACCAACAAATACAAAAATATGTGCTTTTTGTAGATTGTTTGAAAGCCAAAAAAAATTAACAAATGTTTAAAGATTATTCCATTTTTTTGAGTTTTTTTGCAGGATTTTTATCTTTTTTCACTCCTTGTATCCTACCATTGATTCCTATCTATTTTTCATACATAACAGGTTATACAATTGGTGAAATGGAAAAAAATGATATATCTTATATTAAAGTTTTTCTTACATCTTTATTTTTTGTCCTTGGATTTACAACTGTTTTTATCTTACTTGGTCTCTCCTCAACTTTTATTGGGAAAATAATATCTGAAAAAAAAGAAGTTTTAAGAATTGCTGGAGGAATATTTTTAATCTTTTTTGGCTTACATCTAACAGGTATTTTGAAAATAAAAAAATTATATCATGAAAAAAGATTTAAAATAAAAAAAATCAAAATAGATTACTTAAGCGCTTTTATTATTGGAATAGGATTTTCTGCTGGATGGACGCCATGTATTGGACCAGTTTTATCTTCAATACTTATTTTATCTTCAATGCAACAAACTATTAAAAAAGGAATTCTTCTTTTATTTTTTTATTCACTTGGAATTGGCCTACCCTTTGTAATTATCTCACTTTTGATTAAAAAAATTTTTATTCTTCTAAATAGAATTAAAAAATATTACCATTTAATAGAAATAATTTTAGGTAGTTTACTCATAATGTGGGGCTTTTTGCTTTTATTTAATAAAATTAAGTTTTTTTAATCAAGTTTTACTTTATATTTTTTCAAAACTCCAACTTCAGGCAGTTTTCCAATAAGTGGTTTTGCATATTCAACAAATTTTTCAGTTACCCAGTTATTTTCACTATTTATAAATTCGTCTGGCATATTTCTTGTTTCTCTTGCAACAGATTCAAGTGTAACTAACTCATAATAAACTTTATACTTTTCCCCTTTTTCTCTTTTTATTGATACAGAACCACTTTCATATTTACCCACTGCATATTTTACAGCAAGTTGTCCTACTTTGTATGCTTCCTTTATATCTATTTCTGAATAAATTCCAGGAAAAGACCTCTGTAAATAACCAAATGTATCTGCTCTAACCCTACTTATTTTCAACTCCCTTCTTACTAAATCTGCAAGCAAATCTCCAAGAGCTCCAGTTCCACTTAACTGAACATTTCCATGAGAATCAACCTCTTTTGTAAATTTTGCTGCAATTGCTTCTCCTTTTTCATCTGAAATTCCCTCTGATACAGCGACCAAACATCTCCCATATTTTTTAACTACTTCATCTACATCTTTAAGAAATTTTTCTATAATAAATGGTTTTTCAGGGAAATAAATAAGATGAGGGCCATCATCTTCATATATTTTTGCAAAAGCACTGGAAGCCACCAAAAATCCAGCATGACGTCCCATTATAACATCTATCTTAACTCCAGGAAGTGATTTATTATCAAGATTATCACCAATCATTGCCATTGCAACAAATTTTGCTGCAGATGGATAACCTGGAGTATGGTCATTTTCTCTCAAATCATTGTCTATTGTTTTTGGGATGTGAAAACATTTAAATTCATATCCTTCTTTTTTCGCATTTTCGTTAAGAATATATGCTGTTTCTGCTGAATCATTACCTCCAATATAGAAGAAATACCTTATATTATACTTCTGCATATTTTTAAAGATTTCTATGCACTCCTCTTCCGTTGGTTTTTTTCTTACACTTCCCAATGCAGCACAAGGAGTATATGCAACTTTTTTCAAATCAGTAAATTTTTCTTTCCTTAAATCAATAATATTACCTTCAAGAATTCCTTTAATTCCATATAAAGAACCATAAATTTCTTTTATTTCATTGTGTTTTTTGGCTTCAATTATTGCACCAACTAAACTTTGATTTATAACGACTGTAGGACCGCCACTTTGTGCAATTAACATGTTTCCCTTTATTTTCGCCATATCCTACCTCCTTTTTTAAAATTATACACTAAATTTTTAAAAATTGAAATATTTTTTAAAAAGGTATAATATAATTTTAATATGGAAGGGAAAAGATTACTTATATTGAGTGAAATTTTATTATTTGTAGTTTTTGCAACTGTGTTATTTTTTGTATCTGCCTTTTTTGAACCATTAACATCTTTAAAATTTCTTATAAAAAAATTACTTCCTTTTCTTGGAGTAACATCTTTTTTTCTTTTTTTATGTTTTAAACTAATAGAATATTACCATTCTCAAATTTTAAAACAAAAACAAGTAATGGAAAAATTGAATAAGGATTTATATAAATTAAGTTCTGACTTAAAAATTGAAAAGTTATTACAGAATTGTCTTGAAATATTAATTGAATTTTACAAAGGGGATATTGGTGTTTTACTTATTGTAGACGAAAATCTAAAAAAATATATTTCAACTGATATAATAACAATGAATATACAAAATTTTAGTAAAAATGAAAATGTAAAAGAAAATTACATTTACATTACTCTTTCACCTAACAAAATTTCAGCAGATGAAAAAGAAAAGGTTAAAAATTTAATATATGAATATGGCCTTGAAAGATGTGAAGGAATTATTACTTTACCCATTTATAATGAAAAAAGGACAAAGGCGATTGGAATAATTGGTCTATTTAAAAGAAGCAAAAGAGAAATTACAAATGAATTCAACAGGACAAAAGAAATCATGGAAATATTTTTAAGTCATTTAAATCTTGAAATTGAAAATTCTATATTACATGAAGAATTAAATATCGCATCAATAACAGACCCTCTTACTGAGTTATACAATAGAAGATATTTTAACATGAGATTAAAAGAAGAATTTTTGAAAGCCAAAAGAGAAGGTTATCCATTTTCTATAATGATTTCAGACCTTGATAATTTTAAACAGTATGTTGATAAATTCGGTCATCCTCTTGGTGATATTATATTAAAGGAACTTGCAAATGTAGTGAAATTATCTTTGAGAGCAACAGATATTATTTGCAGATTTGGTGGAGATGAATTTGCATATATTTTACCATTTTCTACAAGTTTTGATGCAAAAATAGTTGCAGAAAGAATTAAGAAAAATGTTCAAAATTACAAATTTTTAAAAGGTAATGTTGATGAAGAGGTCCATATTACTTTAAGTATTGGTATTGCCAGTTTCCCTGAGCATGGAAATTCTGAAATTGAAATTTTGTCTAAGGCAGATAATGCTCTTTTTATAGCAAAAAGTATTGGTAAAAATGAAATTGTTATATATGACGAAAGAGGAGGTTAAAATGTTAAATGAATTTGTTGTTTCATTATTACTTGTATCAATTATTTTTATTATTTGGATTACTTCCATTGTTTTGTTCAGTATAAAAAAGAAAAAAGGAATTATCTCTTTTATTATGTCATTGGTTTTCACATTTTTTGCAGGTTATTACATCTATCTTGTTTTTTATATTAAGCCAGTTTTAAAAACTTTTGAAAAATATGAAAATATAGAAAAAGTAATTTTAAAACCTAAAATTGAAAATTTTAATAAATTTGAGGATATTTTTCTTATTTTTCAGATAAATGGAAATAATATTAAAGTTGGAATAGGTGACGAAATTGAAATCAAAAAAAATACTCTATTTATAATAGAGGATGTTGAAGGAGTTGATAAAGAAAATCTTAAGGTAAATCTTGTAGGATTTATCGGCAACCCAAAATATAATGATGGTCAGGATTTAGGATATAAAATAAATTATGCAAATATTCGTAAGGATAAACAAATAGGAAAAGATAAGTTTAAAATAGAAATTAAAAAAGATAATAAAGAAATAGGGTTGGTGTTTATAAAATTTGTTGATTAAATGGTCTCTTATATTGAAATTGAATTGAAAGAAATAGAAAAGAGAATAAATTTATTTTTTGAAAAATTAAAAAAATGTGATATTTGTGGTTGGAATTGCAATATAAATAGATATTTACAAAAATCACATTGTAAAAGTGGCATTGAGTTAAAAATTTCAAGTTATGGACCCCATTATGGAGAAGAAAGGATAATCTCTGGAAAAAGAGGCTCGGGCACTATTTTTTTTACAAATTGTTCAATGAAATGTGTATACTGTCAGAATTATGATATAAGTCAACTTGAAAATGGTTATTATATTTCAATAGAAAAACTTTCAAATATAATGTTAAAACTACAGGAATTTGGTTGTCATAATATAAATTTAGTTACACCAACTCATTTTATTCCACAAATATTAAAAGGAATTTATTATGCAATAAAAAATGGTTTAAAAATTCCTTTTGTTTATAATTGTGGAGGATATGAAAATGTAGAAACATTAAAATTGCTTGAAGGGATAATTGATATATATATGCCTGATGCTAAATATGGAGATAATGAAAAAGGTAAAAAATATTCAGGAATTCCAGATTATTGGGATAAATGTAAAAAAGCACTTATTGAAATGAAAAGACAGGTAGGCGATATAATATTAAATGAAGAAAAAGTTGCAATAAAAGGCCTTTTGATAAGACATTTAGTTTTACCAAATAATATTTCTTCATCTGAAAATGTTTTGAAATTTATAAGGGATGAACTTGGTGAAAATACATGGATAAGTTTATTAAGTCAGTATCATCCAGAATATAAAGCGTATATCTATCCTGAAATTAATAGGAGAATTACTTTTGATGAATATAATAAAGTTGTTGAAATAACTTATAAACTTGGGCTTAAAAATGTAATATATCAAGGATATTTACTATGAAAAAAGGGATTATAGTAAGTTTTGAAGGCATTGATGGATGTGGAAAGACAACGCTTTCAAAAAAATTTTATAAGTACCTTATTGGTAAAAAATATAAAGCAGTAATTTTACATGAACCTGGGGGAACAAAAATAGGAGAAAAAGTTAGAAAATTGCTTTTAAAAGAAGATGAAAAAATAAATAAATATACTGAACTTTTTCTTTATCTTGCGAGTAGAACAGAATTAGTGCAAGAAAAAATTAAAAAATATTTAAAAGAGGGTAAAATTATTATTCTTGATAGATATATTGATTCAACATATGCTTATCAGGGATACGGAAGGAAAATACCTTTAAAATATATTGAAAAATTGCATAGAATTTTCATAGGCAAAAACTTTTTCCCTGATATAACATTTTTGATTGATGCAAAGCCAGAAAATCTAATTAAAATATTAAAAAAAAAGAAGATAGATAGAATTGAAAGAGAATCAATTGAATTTCAGAGAAAAATAAGAGAAGGTTATTTAAAACTTGCCAAAAGAAAAAAAAGAATAAAAGTTATAAAAAGGAAAAGTTTAGAAGAAACATTCCAAAAAATTGTAGAAATTTGGGAGAATTTTTTAAATGAAAATAGAAGAAATAAAGAAATTACTTTTAAAAGCAAAAGAAAAAAATAAAATTCAAAATTCATATATTATTTATGGTGGCAGAGAAGAAGAAAGAAGAGAAGTTGCTATTTTTTTAAGTGGAATTTTGAATTGTGATAAAAATTTTTGTAAGGAATGCGAAATCTGTAGAAGGATAACAACAAACACTTATCCAGATTTAAAATTGATAATTCCTGAAAAAAATATACTTTCAATAGATGATGTAAGGGAGGTAAAAAATGATATATTCGTAAAACCATATTATAACAAATATAAAATTTACGTGTTTGAAATAGAATATATAAAAGAAGAGGCAAGCAATGCATTTTTAAAAATTTTAGAAGAACCCCCAGAATATGGAATAATTATTATTTTAACTCCTAATGTAAATTTCCTATTGCCTACAATAATCTCAAGATGCTCAAAAATTTATATAAATTTTGCTCTTCCAAAATATAAAGAAGATTTTGATAAAAATAAAAAAGAATTCATAGAATTTGTTGATTTATTAATAAATAAAAAATACTGGGACTTTTTCAAAAAAATAGATACATTTTGTAAAAATAGAGAAAGAGAAGAAATAGAAAGATGGATTGAAAGTATTACATTTTTCCTTAGAGATTCTTTTTATCATAGTTATCATTTTCCTGACGAATTTTTAATTGATAAAAATTTCAAACCAATTGAAAATTTAGAAAAAACTAATATTCAAAAAATAGAAAAAATTTGGGAAATAAAACAGAGAATTAAATATAATGTTAATTTAAAACTTGCTGTTGAAACTCTTTTATTTCTATTTTTTTCAGAGAAAGAGCATAACTAATATAAACATAAATAAAAAACTGAAAGTATAATATAATAGATAGACAAGTATAATAAAGAAACAAGTAAAGCCGAAGTGGCGGAAAGGCAGACGCGCCAGGTTCAGGACCTGGTGAGGGCAACCTCGTAGGGGTTCAAATCCCCTCTTCGGCATCTTTAAAATTAAATCCCTTTTCAAAAACTTTTAAACATGCCTTCACTACTTCTTTGTCATAATATATTCCCTTATATTTTTCAATCTCTTCAAGTGCTTCCTTTAAAGAATATTTTTTTCTATAAGGTCTATGTGATGTCATGGCTTCAACAACATCTGCAACTTGCAAAATCTTTGCTTCAAATATTATTTCATCTCCCTTTAAAGAATTTGGGTAAG
>CAZCUO010000089.1:0-9352 GCA_964502135.1 uncultured bacterium | reverse complement strand
TTCCTCCTCCCTCTTCCTCGCCCTCTCCTTCCCCTCTAAAAATAACTTCTCCCTTAATTTCTCCCTATCTTTTGCTTTCTTCTTTAATAAATTTAATAACTCCTCTTTCTTCCTAACTTGTTCTAATCTCTTTTTCTCCCTCGCCTCCTGCTTTGCTCTCTCTAACTCCTTACGCCTCTCTAACTCTAATCCCTTCTTCGCCTCTAACTCTGATTTCTTTTTTCTTTTCTCTTCAAGGAGTAACTGTTTTATTTTCTTTTTCTCTTCTCTTCTTTTTGCTATTATTTCTAAAAATTTTTCTTTTCTTTCTTTTTTTCTTTTACTATTAAGTTTAAAATTTTCTTCTTGAGGTTCTTTTTCTTTAATTTTTTCTTCCCTACTTAATTTTCTTTCAGAATATATCTTTCCTCTTAAACCCTTCAAAATTTTATTTCGCTCTCTCATTATTCTTCTTTCTTCTTTTTTCCTTTCTATAAATTCCAGTAATTTCTTTTTCTTTTCTTCTCTTTTCATAAATTATCCTTCCTCTTTCTTTAAAATTACAGTATTTAAATCTATGTCAGCTCTGTAAAAATCTTCTCCTATGTTTGATATAAAAATATTCTCAACAGTAAAATATGATGAAGGATTATCAAAATATTTAATACACCTTATTATCTCATTGCTTGTTCCGCTTATACTTAATTTAATTGGAATTATCTCATAAAATGCAACTTTTTGAGGAACTCCTGGAGTTAAATTTGAAACAATAGTAACGCCGGAATCAATAATCAGAGTTAAAAGGTCTTTTATTACCTCAAATTGTAATGTCAAAATTGGAATCTGATTAACATCAACTAATCCCGTTTTTTGAAAACCAAATGATGTTGGAATAGTTACATTTCTACTTTTAGCCATTTTTTGAAGTTTATCTTCATAAAAATAGATATATTCTTTAAATTCAATAGAGGGATACTTTTCAAACTTTGGAGGTGAAGGATATTTTGTAGAGAAATTATTTAACATTATTTGAAATTGCTTCTCAAGAAATTCTTTCTTTTGTGAGAGTTTCCCTATTAATTCAGGAGAAGGCGCTTTTTCTTTTTCAGTTTCATATTTTTTAACTTCTTCATAAATCTTTTTTATTTCGTCTTCCATCTTTTTAATCTCTTGATAATTCTTCTTCCTTAAAAATTGTCCTAAACCAATTATTCCTATAACTATAATCAAAGAAAAAATCAGCAAATGTTTCTTAAAAAAATTCACCAATTTTTTCATTTTAAAGTTAAAACAAGTGAAAATTCAACTTTATTTTTTTCTTGATTTACTTCACAAGAAATTATATCTACTTTTTGAATAAATTCAAGTTTCCCCAACCTGTCAATAAAATTTTTAAAATCATTAAATGCAGTCCTTATATCGCCAATAATAACCTCTCCACGTAAAGTATAAACATTACCTCCTTCAAATTTTATTTCAGTTGGTTGAGGTTGTTGACTTGGTTCCATTCCAGGTTGTCCAGGAGGTGGCCCTGGTGGACCTTCAGGTGGAGTTGGCGCTTGAGGTGGTTGAGGTCCAGCAGGTGTTTCACCTGTCACTAATCCACCTTCTGGTTTTGATGGAACTGTAGTTCCAGGTGTTATGGTAGTTATATATATTTTACTACTTGGCAATGCTTCTCCTATAGAAAGTATTCTTTTTAACCAGATATTTTTCTTATCAAGTATTCCTTTAACTATTGAAACTTTACTGTTTATTTCATTTATTGCTTTTTCCAGTTTTTCTACCTCTGGCTTGTATTTTTCAAACTGACTCATTGAAACTTGCAGTTCCCTTTTTATCCCTTCAAGCATCATCCTTTCAAATCTGTAAAATGGTATAGGAGTAAGAGAAATAATTCCAGCCATTAAAACAGAAAGATAAATGTACGGTCTATTTAATCTGAATTCCCTTAATCTTTCAAATTCTTCTGGTAAAAAGTTAATATTTATAACTACTGGTAATATTTTTCTCAATCCAATTCCTATCGCTGTTACAAGTTCAACATCTTTCTCTTTTAAATAAGAATATTCTTCGTCTAATTCAATATACTCAAATGGTCTAAAATAATGAACAGGAACTCTTCCTTTTTCTTCTAAATATTCTCTAAATCCTTTTAATTGAGATGTCCCTCCACAAATATATAATTCTTCTAATTCAGGACCTCTTATTGTAAATCTCCAATAATCTATAGAATTTTGTAATTCAGTATGCAAACTATCTAAAGAACTCAAAACTGCTTTAAGTTGAATTCCTTTTTCCTTTTTTTCAATTTCTGCTTCTTCAAATGGTTTACCCTCCATTTCAGAAATTGTAGAAGTTATTGTATTTCCTGATACTGTTAAAGACCTTACAAGGAATTTTTCTTTATGAACTATTATTAAATTAGATGAATTGGCTCCAACCTCAAGAAACCCTATGCATCTTTCTCTTCCTATATTTTTAAAAGAAAGTAGGATATTTATAAGTGCAAAATGGTCTGTATCAAGAAATAAGGGTTCTATTCCAAGAAGAGTTATTTTGCCAACATATTCATTTAAAATTTCCCTTTTTATTGCTCCGAGTAAAATATTATAATTCTGTTCAGTTTCATCTAAAATTTGATATTTCCAAACAACTACTTCTAAAGGGAAGGGTATCTGCTGTTGAACTTCATATTTTAATATATCTTTTAATTTTTTTATAGGGACTTTTGGAACACTTAAACTACGAATTAATAAACCTCTCCCAGGAATGGAAACATAAAAACTTTTGGCAGGTAATTTTCTTATAAATTCTTTTCCCTCTGTTTTTAAAAAATTTTCTAATTCCTCAGAAGGAATAGTTGATAAATCTAATTCATTGTAGTATGTCAAAAAGATTTTTCCACTTAGATATTCTAAATCAATCACTCTTATCTTAGTTGTACCTATATCCAAAATTAAATTTCTTCCTCCTATTTTCACAAGCACTCCCTATGTAAAAATAAAATTTGCGGGGGGCCGATTCGAACGGCCGACCTCCAGGTTATGGGCCTGGCGAGCTACCACTGCTCCACCCCGCATTATTATATATAATAATTATATTTTACCTCATTATCTATTTTCCTGTCAAACCCTCTATCGCTAATTCTAATTCTTTTTCAATTTTTTCTATTTCTTCTTTGATTTTATTTTTAAATTCCTCTTTTCTGGACAATTCCTTTTTCAAATTGTATATGATTTCATATAGTTCTATCAAATAAATCACAAGAATGTCAACTGTATCAAATGACTTGTAAATATTCTCTAAATTTTTATATTTTTCATTAATTTCATTAGCAATTTTATTTACTTCATTAAAAGGCATTGAGGAGGAAATTGAATAAGTTCTTCCAAGTATGGTTATTTTAAACATGTTAACCTCTCAATTTACCATTAAATTTCTTTTCAATGATTTCTATAATTTTTCTTGAAAAATTATCAATTTCCTCATTCTGAAAAGTTTTTAATGGCGAACGGAAGATTACAGAGAAACTTACACTAATTAAATTTTCTGGAATATTTTTATTTCTGTATATATCAAAAACTTCTATTTCTTCTATTGGTAAATTCAAACTTTTTATCTCTCTTTCAATTTCTTTCCAATTTATATTTTTATGGAAGAAGAAAGAAAAGTCCCTTTTAGACGAGGGAAACTTTGGTAATTGTTTAAATTTCTTTTCAAAATTTATATGATTTAAAAATTCATCAAGAAAAATTTCACATATATAAACATCTTTTTTTATATCATAGAAATTTTTTAATTCTTCGGACACCCAAAATATTTTCCCAATTTTATTTTCAAGATAATAAATTTCATAATTTGTTCCATCTTGTGCAAAAAAGTTAGAAACTTTTACATAGTCAATATTTTCTAATCCGCATTTCTTCAAAAATATTTCAATTTTTCCTTTAAAATCAAAAAATGGGCTTAAATTGTAGGAAGCAATTAAAAGAGAATTTTCTTCTTTAAATTTCCCATCTTCTTTCTTATATATCTTTCCTATCTCAAAAATTTCAAATTTTTCATTTTGATGAAAAACATTATACTTAATTACCTCTAAAATATTAAAAATTAATGAATTTCTTAAAAAAGAAAATGATTGAGAAAGTGGATTTTCTATCTTCACAGCATCTAAATTAAACTTTTCCACAATCTTATCAGAAATAAAACTTAAAGAAATAACTTCTGAAAAGCCCAGATTTGTAAGTAAATGTTTAATTTTTTTTAATATTTCATATTTTGAAAAAACCGAAGTAGGACAAAGATTTACAGTTGGTATTTCTTCGGGAATATCCGAATATTTTTTATATTTTGCTATTTCTTCAATCACATCTATTTCCTCATTTATATCTTTCCTATAATCAGGTATTTTTAATAGAAATAGTCCCTCTTTTTCTTTTTTTATTTTAAATTCCAATTTTTCTAAAGTTCTTTCTAAAAATTTATCTTCAATTTTAATTCCCAAAATTCTTTCAATATTTTCTGTTTTAAGATAAATTTCTTTTTCTTCCTCCTTAAGTTCTATACTTTTATAATTTACTACCCCAATTTCTCCATCGCAAAATTCCTTTATCATTTCTGTTACCCTTTCCATTCCCATTTTAGCCATAGAAATACTTAACCCTTTCTCAAATCTTAGTGATGACTCTGTTACAAGCCCAATTTTTTTACTCCCCTTTCTAATAACAACTGGATTAAAATATGCACTTTCAATTAAAATATTTTTTGTCTGAAAAGTTACTTCTGTATTTGCACCTCCCATTATTCCCGCTATTGCTATAGGTTTCTTCTCATCAGCAATTAATAAAACATTTTCCACTTCTCTCTCTTTGCCATCTATTGTAATTATCTTTTCACCCTTTTTGCCTCTTCTTACAATTATTTTCCCTTCTATTTTATCCAAATCAAAAATATGAAGTGGTTGACCAATTTCACACATCACAAAATTTGAAATATCAACAACTTTAAAAGAACTCTTGAATCCCAAATCTTCAATAATTTTTTTAAATTCACCTTCTGAAAGAGAATTTTTTATATTTTTTATTATTCGGCATGAATAGTAAAAACAATCATTTGGATTTTCTATTTCTACTGGTACAAATTCAATTATTTCTTCTTTATAAGAAGTTTTAACTAAATCCTTCAAAGTAAAATTCCCAAATGGCATAATTTCTCTTAATAACCCAATAAAACTTAACAAATCTGGCCTATTTGCAGGGGTCTCAAGTTCAAAGACAAAATCATCTTTTTCCTCCTTTATAACCTTAGGATTCAATCCAAGTATTCCAAGATAATGAAGCATTTCTTCTTTTTCTAATCTCCCAATAATATAATTTTTCAATATCTTATATGAGTACCTCATTTTTCAAAACTGATTTAAAAACTTCATATCATTAAAATAAAAATGTCTAATATCATCAATTCCATATTTTAACATTGCAAGTCTTTCCACTCCCATACCAAAAGCGAACCCTGTATAAATAGAGGTATCATAACCAACATTTTTAAAAACATTTGGATGAACCATTCCACACCCCAAAATTTCCAGAAAACCACTATATCCACAAGTAGAACATCCTTTTCCTTCACATATTACACATGAAATACTTAATTCAGCGCTCGGTTCTGTAAATGGGAAGTATGAGGGAGAAAACAAAACTTTTATTTCTTTCTTAAAAAATTCACGAATAAAATAAGATAGAATACCTTTTAAATGTGTAAATTTAATTCCTTTATCAACCATTAAACCTTCTATTTGATGAAACATAGGGCTATGAGAAGAATCAAAAGCATCTCTTCTAAAACATTTACCTGGGGCAATTATTCTCAAGGGAGGAGTATATTTTTCCATAATTCTTACCTGAACTGGACTTGTATGAGTTCTTAAAAGGATTCCATTTTCTTTATTTATATAAAATGTATCCCATATATCTCTTGCAGGGTGTTCTTCTGGTGTATTTAAAGCAGTAAAATTATAATAATCTGTTTCAATTTCAGGCCCTTCAACTACGCCAAATCCAATTTTATAAAAAATCTGAACAATTTCATCTATTATTTTTGTAATAGGGTGTAAATTGCCAACAATTATTTTTTTACCTGGAAATGAAAGGTTATATTCTTCTTTTTTTTCTTTTATTTTTGTTTTTAAACTTTCATATATTTGGCTTAATTCTCTTTTTATCTCATTAAGTTTTTGTCCGAGAAAAATCTTTTCTTCTTGTTTAAACTGAGGTATTTTTGAAAACATCTGATTTAAAAATGATTTTCTTCCAAGATATTTAACTCTCCATTTTTCAAGTAAATCTTCACTTTTTATATCATTAATTTCTCTTTTAGCATCCTCTAAAATTTTTTCAATTTCTTCAATAACATTTCTCTCCATACAATCCCTTTTTTCTTATATATTCTATTACTTCATCGGGAGTTAAATATTTTACTGTTTTTTTTTCAAAAATACAATTCCTGATATAAGTGGATGAAATATCTAAAAAAGGTGCTTCTATTACTTTATAATTTACAGGAAAATTTATTTTAAAATCTAAGTTTTTACTTCTTTTTGCAACAAGAAAAATGGTTTCTTTAACAAGTTCACTTGCTTTATACCAATTTGGAATATCATAAAGAGAATCTTCTCCTATTATAATAAAAATTTCATAATCTGGCATCTTTTTTTTTAGTTCTTTTAATGTCTCATAAGTATAACAGACATCCTTTTTAAATAATTCTATTTCAGAAACTTTAAAAAATGGATTATTCTTAATAGCAATTTTTACCATATTGAACCTATCCTCTGGAGAAGCATAAACTTTTTTTTTATGAGGGGGGATTCCACATGGTATAAAAATGACGGAATCTAAACTAAATTGTTCTCTTGCTCTTTCTGCAATTATTAAATGTCCATAGTGAATTGGGTCAAAAGTTCCACCTAAAATTCCAATTTTTTTATTCTCTAATTTGGCCATTTCCATGTATTACATATTTATAAGTAGTCAATTCTTCAAGTCCCATAGGTCCTCGTGCATGGATTTTGTCTGTACTTATACCTATTTCAGCACCAAGGCCAAATTCACCTCCATCTGTAAATCTTGTAGATGCATTATGATAAACAGCGGCAGAATCAACCTCTCTTAAAAATTTTTCTGCACTTTCCTTATTTTCAGTAATTATTGCATCTGAATGATGAGTTCCATATTTATTTATATGTTCAATTGCTTCTTCAATATTATTTACAATTTTTATTGATATAATTAAATCAAGATATTCTGTATACCAATCGTCTTCTGTTGCTTCTTTTATACCAGTTATAATTTTTCTTGTTTCATCACAACCTCTCATCTCAACTTTATGCATTCTAAATAACTCAGCCATTTTAGGTAAGAATTTTTCTGCGATTTCTTTATGAACAAGGAGAGTTTCTGTCGCGTTACAAGTGGCAGGTCTTTGAACTTTTGCATTTAAAACAACTTTCCATGCCATTTCTAAATTTGCATCTTTATCTACATAAGTATGACATACACCAGCATAATGTTTTATAACAGGTATATAACTATTTTCCACAACGGTTTTTATAAGTGATTCTCCTCCTCTTGGGATTATAAGGTCAATATATTGATAAAGTTTAAGAATATATTTTACTGCTTTTCGTCCGCCCGCTGTTATTATATTCACACTGTCCACAGGCAATTTAGTTTCCATTAATGCCGATTTCATTATATCCACAAGTATTAAATTTGTACTTTTTGCTTCTTTCCCACCTTTTAAAATTACAGAATTTCCTGACTTAATACAAAGGATACTTGCTTCAATAGTTACATCAGGCCTTGATTCATATATAATTCCAATGACTCCAATTGGAACTCTAATTCTCTCTATTTTTAATCCATTAGGTCTTTCAGTTTCCCAAATTTTTTTACCAACTGGATCTGGCAAAGCAATCACATCTTTTATTGATTTTATCATCTTATCAATTCTTTTTTCATCAATTTTTAATCTGTCAATAAATGCACTTGAATAATTTCTTTTAAGACATTTATCAACATCTTTTTGATTTTCTTTTATTATTTTCTCTCTGTTTTCTTCAATTTTTTCAATCAACTTATTCAAAAACATATTCTTCTCTTCGGTTGTAACTTTTGAAAGAATAAAAGATGCTTCTTTTGCTTTTCTAACATCCAAAATTATTTTTTCCTTCCAGTCCATTCTAATCTTCTCCCCTTACCGGATAGAAAATAGTTCCTATATTTTCACCTTCTATAAGTTTTTTAATTGCCCAACTCTTTTTGCCATTTAAAATAACACAATATTTTCCTCTTGAAATTACAAATTCTGCTGCTTCTATTTTACTTTTAATTCCTCCAACTCCTTTTTCAGATGGTTTTCCCATATTTATGATATTTTTTAATTTATTAATATCTGTGACTTCTTCAATTAATTTCCCTTTATTTTCTTTTGGGTCTTCTGTAAATATACCATCAACATCTGAAAGAATAATTAAAACGTCTGCATTTACCAAGTCAACTACATAACTAGAAAGAATATCATTATCTCCAAATTTTATTTCTTCCACAGCAACACTATCATTCTCATTTATTATAGGAATAACTTTAAATTTAAGAAGAGTAAAAAGTGTGTCTCTTGCATATTTTTTTCTTTTTAAATCTATAAATACATCTCTTGTTAAAAGTATTTGTCCTACATTTAAGCCTTCTTCTCTAAACAACCTTTCATAAGTTCTCATCAATCTACTCTGTCCAACACTCGCAGCTGCCTGAAGCATATTTATTTTTTTAGGTCTTTCTTCCCAATTTAATATTTGCATTCCAGCTGCAATGGCTCCTGAAGTTACTATAATTACTTCTTTCTTCTTTTCTTCTACAAGCCAACATATTTGTTCCACAATATGTTCCATTATTGAAGTGTCAAGCCTATTATTTTCAGTTGTTAAAACATTAGTTCCAATCTTTACAACAATTCTTTTTATCTTATCAAATATTGCCTTTCTTTTCATTTTCTATCTTTTCCCTATAAAATTTGCTTTTTTCAAGAAGTTTAATTAACTTTTTTATTTTTTCATTTTCCAAACAATTCTTAAAATTTTTTAATTCTTCTTCATATTTTTTAATCCATTTTAAAAGATTTTTCTTATTTGAAATGAATATTTCTGTCCACATTTCATGATTGCTCTTTCCTATTCTTGTGGTATCTAAAAAACCAGAACCATAACAACTTTCTAATATTTTTTTATTATTTTTGAGACCAACATAGAGCAAAACATATATTAAAAAATGGGGTAAATGGCTTGTAAATCCCAAAATTTCATCATGTTTTTCAG
>CAZCUO010000088.1:0-16445 GCA_964502135.1 uncultured bacterium | reverse complement strand
ATCAGAAGAAATGAAGAAAAAAATAGAATCAGAAACATCCTTTTAGTTATTACATAAACATTTTGAATTCAAAAATTTCTCAAAAGAAATTTTTTCTTTTTCCTTATAAAGAGAGGTTCTTTTTAATAATTCATCAAAATCAACAAGGTGTGCGTCAAAATCAGGGCCATCAACACAAGCAAACTTTGTTTTTCCTCCAATAGTTACCCTACAACAGCCACACATTCCAGTTCCATCTACCATAATTGGATTTAAACTTGCGATTGTTTTTATATTATATTTCTTTGTAATTTCAGCAACTTTTTTCATCATTAAAATAGGTCCTGCTGTTAAAACCAAATCAAATTTTTCTCCTTTTTCAAGCAATCTTTCAAGTATCTGGGTATTAAATCCTTTTTCTCCATAACTTCCGTCATCTGTTGAAATGTATAAATTATCGCTTATTTGTCTCATCTCATTTTCAAGTATTATTAAATTTTTACTCCTTGCTCCAATTATTGTAGTTAACTTATTTCCTTTCTTCTTAAATTCTTCAGCCATCCAGAAAACAAAGGCAGCCCCAACACCTCCAACTATAATACAAACATGGCCATAATTTTTTATATCTGTTGGATTTCCAAGAGGTCCAGCAATATCAAGAATTTTATCTCCTTCATTTAATAGTCCAAGTTTTGTGGTTGTTGTCCCTACTTCTTGAAAAATTAATGTTATTGTTCCTTTTTCTCTATCAATACCAGCAATTGTTAATGGAATCCTTTCTCCTTTTTCATCCACTCTTAAAATAATGAACTGCCCTGGCAATGCCTTTTGTGCAATTAACGGAACAAAAATTTCCATTCTTTTTATCTTTTCTGCAATCTCTTCTTTTTTTAATATTTCATTCATTTTGGTTTTTCCCATTTTAAAAGTTCCATTACACTTGCTAATGACCCTCCCTCAAGAATTTCTTTTCTTATTCTATTTTCTCTTTCATAAACATCCATTGCTCTATTTGCAATTTCAACAACTTTATCTTTGGGAATAACAACCACACCATCAAAATCTCCAACAATCCAGTCACCTGGAAAAATAAACTGCCCTTCAATTTTTATAGGTATATTTATTTCTCCAAAACCTCTTGGTTCTCCTGCTGATGGGCATATTATCTTTGCAAATACAGGGAATTTAAGTTTTACAATTTCTTCAACATCTCTTACAGCACCATAAATAACTACTCCTTCAATTTTTTTTATTATAGCACTATTTGTTGCAAGTTCTCCCCAACAAGCAGGTCCAACTCCACCAGCATCTATAACAATTACATCTCCTTCTTCTGCTATATCAATTGCTTCAACTGGCTTTGCCCAATCACCTGGATAAGTTCTTACTGTTATACATTTTCCTACAATTTTAAAATTTTCTTTAAGTATTGGTTTTACTCCTTTAATCCATCCTCCTCTATGAAGAGCATCAGAAATATTTGCAGTTGATACCCTTTTTAATATTTCTTTCACGTTTTCAAAATCTACTCTTTTGTAAAGAATTGTTTCAATAGGTTTTTTTGTTTCAATTGCTTTTTTTATATTTATCACTGCTTTTTTTACATCGGGTGATTTTGTTATTGCTCCTCCTATTATTAAAATTGAAGCCCCTGCCTTTATCGCATCAACAACATTTTCTGAATTTAAACCTCCTGCAATTGCAACAGGAATATTTACATTTTTTACAACTTCTTTTAAAAAATCAAAAGAAATTTTCCCAGTCATCTGTTGGTCTATTGGAATATGGACTCCTATATAATCTGCCCCAAGTTTTTCAACTTCTTTTGCTCTTTTTAAATTTGCTGAATCTTCCATTAAATCAACCATAACTTGGCCTCCATAATTTTTGGCTGCTTCAATACATTCTTTAATTGTGTGGTCAGATGAATTACCCATCACTACAACTATATCTGCTCCTGACTTAAAAGCCATTTCAGCTTCAATTCTTCCAGTATCCATAATTTTCATATCTGCTATAATTTTTTTATTAGGAAATTTTTTTCTTAATTTTCTTATTATCTCCATACCACATGATTTTATCAAAGGAGTCCCTGCTTCAATCCAATCAATTCCAGCAATAACTGCTTCTTCTGCAAGTTTAAGAGCCCTTTTCTCATCAATAAAATCAAGTGCAAGTTGAATAATTGGGAATTTCTCAGTCATTCTATTTTCCTTGCTATCATTATAAAACCAGTGTGGCCTCTCATTAAATCAACAGGTCTTGCTCTTTTCTCATCTACAATCCATCTTCTTTCTAAAATTTCAAAAACATTTACATCTATAAATTCACCAATTTCTTCAACAATTTTTTTTATTTGTATTATTTGTGGATTATAATTTACTAAAATCCCTCCTTTTTTCAAATATTTAAAAAGATTCTTTGCTCTCCAAGGTTCAGGTAAATCCAAATAAATTTTATCAGCCCATCCTTCCTCAATATCTAATTTAAAATTTTCATCATAAACATCTCCTATTATAAATTTTAAATTTCCGGGTATCTTCCCAAAAAAACTTTCTATATTACTCATTGCAACTTTTTGGAAATCTTCGTTCTTTTCAATAGTTATTACATTTCCTTTTTTTACTATTGACATAATTCCTGTCAATAAAGCCCCAGAACCAGTACCTGCCTCAATAATATTATCTGTTTCTTTTAAATCAGAATAAAATAAAATTACAGCAACATCCTTAGGGTAAATTATTTGTGTTTTTCTTTTTATTTTAGAGATAAATTCTGCAATAGTTGGTTTATAAAAATAAAATTTTTTTTTATTAACAACCGAAATTTCAATGCCATTTATTTTTTTAGGAATTTCAACATTTCCAAAATGTGTTGAGAAAATTTCTATATTCTCATCAACAAGCCATTTTTTACCTTCACAAAAGATCGCAATTTTTTTCATTTCTTACTTTTTTTCTTTACATATTTCATCAAAGTTACAACATTAAAACCATTTTCTCTTTTATATTCACAGTAATCAACCATTTCTTTTACTATTTGGGCCCCAAGACCATAATCAGGATCATTTATACTTAAGGGATTAAAAGGTGTGCCATCATCAATTATTTCTATCTTAATTGTATCTTCAAAATCTTCCCATATAACTTTAATAATATTTGCTTCATTATTTTTACAAGTTATTATTGAACTGCAAATTTCATCAACCGTTAACATCAATTCCCATGTTTTTTTAAAACTTAAATTTGAAATTAAAGATTTTTTCTGAATAAAATTTGAAATTGCTTCTAAACAGCCATAAGTGGCTTCAACTATTATAAAATCAATACTTTCTTTTTTCATTATATAAAAATTTTATATATAATTTTTCAATTTCGTCAACCATCTTCTCAACTGAAAATAATTTTTTTATTAATTTTCGCCCTTCCATTCCCATTTTATCAGAAATTTCAGGATTTTCAAGAAGATAAATAATTTTTTCTTTTAATAAATTTATATCTTTAGGAGGAACAATAAAACCGGTCTTTCCATTTATAACTACTTCTTTTGTGCCATCAATATCAAAAGCAACAACTGGCTTCCCTCCTGCAAGCCCCTGGGCAACTGTTTTTGGTAAACCTTCCCTTAAACTTGTATGTACCAAAATATCAATAATTGCAACATATTCAGGAATTTTTTCAGGAGGCACAAGACCCGTGAAGATAACCTTGTCACTTATACTATTTTCTTTTGCATAATTTTCAAGTTTTTCTCTTAAAATTCCATCTCCCACAAGTAAGAGTTTTGTATTTGGAAATTTTTTGGAAATCTCCTTAAATGCCTTAATTAAAAATTCCTGACCTTTTAAATAAAATAATCTTCCTATCATTCCAATAACTTTTTCATTTTGTTTTATATCATATTTTTCTCTCAACTCCTTTCTTTTTTTAGAAGTTTCAATATATGGCTCAATTTCAAAACCACTATAAATTACTGTATAATCAGATTCTTTTCCTATTCCTGCTTTTAATGATTTTTCTTTCATAGTTTCTCCTACACAAATAAAATGGTCTGTGAAATAATAGGCAATTTTTTCAGCAAGTATGTAAAAGAGGTTTATAATTTTATTCTGATATGGATGGAATGGCAAACCATGAATTGTATGAATAACAATTGTTTTTGGATTTGCAATTTTTGCAGAAATCCTTCCAAGTATTCCTGCCTTAGCACTATGGGTATGAACAATATCATATTTTTTCCTTTTAAAAATAAAGAATAATTTTAAAAATGCAACAATATCATAAACTGGATTTATTTCTCTAATAAGTTCTTTAATGACAATAAGTGGTATATTTTTTTCTTTTATTCTTTCTTCTAAAGAACCTTCAGGTCCTTTTGTTGGCCCGGTAATTAATTCTACTTGATATCCTTTTTTAATGAGACCTTCAACAGTAAAAATTGTATTTTCTTGGGCTCCACCTATAATAAGCCGTGTGATAACATGGCAAATTTTCATATATTTATTTTATCAAATTAATTACTAAAATAGCAAAAACTATCTTATCCCACAAAAATTTACATATTTCTCCATGACCTCTTTAATCTTTTCAAATTCTATGTCTGTATATGTCTCTTCTTTTTTGAATTCTTCATTTACAAGTTTTGAAGGAACGAACTTTTGTATATAATATTTCTTTGCTCCTTTTATTAACTTGCCTATTTTTTCAAAATCATTAATTTCTAATTGGCTTTTCACTACTGTTGTTCTAAATTCATAATTAATTTTAGATTCTTTTAACAAATTTATTGAGTTTATTATTTTTTCTATTTCTACATCAATCCCTACAATCTCATTATATTTTTCAAGTGGGCCTTTTATATCCATAGATATATAATCAATAAGATTTTCTTTTAAAAGTTTTTCTATAATTTCTGGTTTTGAACCATTTGTATCAAATTTAATTTTATATCCCATACTTTTAATTTTTTTTATAGATTCAATTATATCTGGTTGAATTGATGGCTCTCCACCTGTTATAGTTACACCTTCAAGATATTTCTTTCTTCTTTCAAGAAAATCAAATAAAAATTTTTCATCAATAGTATCTCTAAATTTTTCAGGCAAAACAAGTTCCGGATTGTGACAGTAATGACACCTAAAATTACACCCCTGAGTAAAAATAATACAACAAATAAGTCCTGGAAATTCAATTAAAGAAGTTTTTTGTATATTTCCTATTTTCATTTAAGAAGAAATGTTTTCCTCATTCTAAATTCTTCATATTTACCTTTATTCCACTGACTTACAGGCCTTAAATATCCAACAATTCTTGAATAAACTTCTGTCTGAGTACCACATTTGTTACAAATAGGTTGTTTTCCAATTATATATCCATCATTAGGACATATGCTGAATGTAGGAGTTATTGTAAAGTAAGGTAATCTAAAATTTTCACATATTGTTTTTACCAGTTTCTTTATTCCTTCTTTTGAATCAATCTTTTCTCCTACAAAAATATGGATTACTGTCCCTCCAGTATAAAGTGTTTGTAATTCATCTTGTTTTTCAAGAACTTCAAATATATCATCTGTGTAATTTACTGGGAGATGTGAGGAATTTGTGTAAAATGGTTCTGCTCCTTTTCTATATTCTTCTTCATTTGCAACAATTATATCTGGGAATTTATTTTTATCTAATTTTGCCAATCTATAACTTGTTCCTTCTGCTGGGGTTGCTTCAAGATTATAAATATTGCCTGTTTCTTGTTGGAATTTTTCAAGTTTTCCCCTTATAAAATACATTATCTCTTTTGCAAATTCAATCCCTTCTTCTGTTCCTATATCTTTACCAAATAGATTTAAACAGGCTTCATTCATCCCAATTATTCCAATTGTTGAAAAATGATTTACCCAATATTTACCAAATCTTTCCTTTACATTTCTTAAATAAAACTTTGAATATGGATATAAGTTCTCATCTGTGAACCTTTCAATAACTTTTCTCTTTATTTCTAAACTTTCCTTTGCAAGATATAGAAGGTCATTCAATCTTGATTTAAACTCCTCTTTTGATTTTGACAAATAACCTATTCTTGGAAGATTAATTGTAACTACTCCAATACTTCCAGTTAAAGGGTTTGCACCAAAAAGGCCTCCACCTTTTTTCTGTAAACTTCTTGTGTCTAACCTCAACCTGCAACACATACTTCTTACATCTTCTGGCTTCATATCAGAATTTACAAAGTTAGCAAAGTAAGGAACACCATATTTACCAGTCATTTCCCACAAACCATCAAGAATTTCATTATCCCAATTAAAATCTTTTGTTATATTGTAAGTTGGTATTGGAAAAGTAAAAACTCTACCTTTCGCATCTCCCTCTTGCATAACTTCAAAAAATGCCTTATTTATCATATTCATCTCTTCTTGAAATTCTCCATATGTTTTATTTTGTAACTCTCCTCCTATCACAACTGGTTGGTCTTTATATACTGGAGATACAACAAGGTCAAATGTTAAGTTTGTAAAAGGTGTTTGAAATCCAACTCTTGTAGGAACATTTAAATTAAACAAAAATTCTTGAATACACTGTTTAACTTCCTTATATCCCAACCCATCATATCTAATAAAAGGGGCAAGCAATGTATCAAAATTTGAAAAGGCTTGTGCACCAGCAGCCTCTCCTTGCAAACTATAAAAAAAGTTAACAATTTGACCCAAAGCACTTCTAAAATGCTTTGCTGGTGAACTTTCTACTTTTCCAGGAGCACCACGAAAACCAGTTAAAAGTAAATCATATAAATCCCATCCCACACAGTAAACACTTAAAGAACCAAGGTCATGGATATGGAAATCACCCTCAATATATGCATTCCTAACTTCTGGAGGATAAATACTATTCAACCAATATGTCTTTACAATTTCTGATGATACATAATTATTTAAGCCTTGAAGTGAAAAACTCATATTACTATTTTCTTTAACTCTCCAGTCAATCTGATTCAAGTATTGATTTATTAGGTCAAGATTCGCTTTTGTTGTTATTTCTCTTATTTTTGCATGTTGTTCTCTGTAAATTATATATGCTTTTGCTGTCTTTTTGTAAGGAGAATTAAGTAAAATTTCTTCAACTATATCCTGTATTTCTTCAACAGTAGGAATTTTATCTTTTATTATTTCAGTAGCAAGGTCAAGAACTTTTATTGTAAGTTTTTTGGCTATATCCAAACCAAATTCACCTGTTGCCTGACCTGCTTTGTGAATTGCGTTAGTTATTTTTGATGAATCAAAATCAACAATTCTCCCATCTCTTTTAACTATCTTTTTAAACATTTTTGCCCCCCTATTTTTTCTATTTCTTTTAAAAACTGGTCTATATCTTTAAATTCCTGGTAAACAGATGCAAATCTTATATATGCAACTTTATCAAGTTTTTTTAATTTTTTAATTACCATATTCCCTATCTCTTTAGAACTTACCTCATCTGTAAATTTTTGTCTTAAATAACCTTCAATCTCTTCAACAATTTTATTTATCTCCTCTGTGCTTATAGGTCTTTTCTCACATGCTTTCTGAATTCCTGTAAATAATTTCTCTCTACTAAATTTCTCTCTTCTCCCATCCTTTTTAACAACAATAAGTGGTTTCATCTCAATTTCTTCATAAGTTGTAAATCTTTTTTTACATTTCAAACAAACTCTTCTTCTTCTTATAACAAGACCATTTTCTATTTCTCTTGAATCAATAACCCTATCTTTTAAATATCCACAGAAAGGACATTTCATTTTCAATATATTGTATAACAAATTTTAAAAAACAACAACATATTGTTATTTTCATTATAATGGGAAAATTTTTTTTGTCAAGTTTTTTGTTATTGCCATTTTACTACTTGGGGTTTTAGTGGTAATATAAAAATATGGAAAGAAAAATAATGAATAAGGAAGAAATTGAAAAAATTTTAAAAAAAATGGCTAAAAAAATTGAAAAAGAAATTGGGTTTGATAGAACTGTTATCATTGGGATAAAAAGAAGAGGTGCAATTATAGCAGACAGAATAAATAATATTCTCTCAAAAAAATTACCTGTTGGATATCTTGATATAACTTTTTATAGAGATGATTTTAGCAAAATTGGTGCAAATCCTGTTGTTGGGACAACCGAAATTTTGTTTGATATTGATGATAAAAAAGTTGTTTTAATAGATGATGTTTTATATACAGGAAGAACTGTAAGGGCTGCTCTTGATGCTCTAATAGACCTTGGTAGACCTGAATTTGTTAAACTATTTGTTTTAATTGATAGAAATAATAGAGAACTTCCAATTTCAGCAGATTTTATTGGAAAAGAAGTAAAAGTAGAAAAGGATGAAATGGTTGAGGTAAGATTAAAAGAAATTGATAAAAAGGATGAGGTTGTTATTGTAAAAAATGGAATGGAAAAGAAAAGACCTTTTAGGACTTGAAGATTTAAGTAAAGAGGAAATAGAAATAATTTTAAATGTTGCTGAATCATTTAAGGATGTTAGCACTCGTTCTGTTAAAAAAGTTCCTGCTTTAAGAGGGAAAACTGTTGTAAATCTTTTTTTTGAGCCAAGCACAAGAACAAGGACATCTTTTGAACTTGCAGCAAAGAGATTATCCGCGGATGTTTTAAGTTTTGATGTAAGTTCCTCTTCTGTTTCAAAAGGTGAAACAATAGTTGATACTGCAAAAAATATAGAAGCAATGAAAGTTGACTGTTTTATTGTAAGGCATTCAGTTTCAGGAGCACCTTTAATAATAAGTAAAAATGTCTCATCATCTGTTATAAATGCAGGTGATGGATGTCATGAACATCCAACTCAGGCATTACTTGATTTATTCACTGTCAAAGAAAAATTTGGCAAAATTAAAGGTATAAAGATTTCAATAATTGGAGATATTTTACATAGTAGAGTTGCAAGATCAAATATATGGGGGTTTAAAAAACTTGGGGCTGATGTTATTGTTTGTGGGCCTCCTCCTTTAATTCCAAAAGATATTGAAAAAACAGGAGTTAAGGTAACTTTTGATATAAATGAAGCATTAGAAAACGTTGATATTGTTTACCTTTTAAGATTACAAAGAGAGGGACAAAAAGAGAATTATTTACCATCACTGAAAGAATATAGTTCTTTATATGGGATAGATGAAGAAAGGTATGAAAAGATTAAAAAGAAAACATTTATAATGCATCCAGGCCCTATGAATAGAGGAATTGAAATAAAATCAGGAGTTGCTGAAAAAGATAATTCATTAATTCTTCAACAGGTAACAAACGGAATTGCTGTAAGAATGGCTGTTTTATACTTAACAATTGGAAGGAAAATATGAATATAAAACTATCTTTAGAAATTTCTTATAAGGATATATTGAATGAAAAACAATTGAATATTGTAAAAAATGGAGATGGGCCTTGTCTTGTTCTTGCAGGAGCAGGAAGTGGAAAAACAAGAGTTCTTGTTTATAGAGTATGTTATCTTATTGAAAATGGGGTTTTGCCAACAAATATTTTACTTTTAACATTTACTAATAAAGCAGCCAAAGAAATGATTGAAAGAATTGAGAGAATTTTATCTTTTTATCCCAAAGGCCTTGTTGGAGGGACATTTCATCATGTTGCAAATTTACTATTAAGGATTTATGGTAAAGAAATAAACTTAAATCCAAACTTTACAATTATAGATGAAGAAGATTCAGTTTCTATATTGAAAGAAATAATTGAAAATACTAAAAGAAAAGATGAATTCCCCCATCCTTCAAAAATAAAAGAATTTATAAGTTTATCAATAAACAAGTGTGAAAGTTTGAGAGAAACAATAATTACAAATTTTCCTGAATATACCCATTTGATTTCTGAGGTTGAGAAAATAAATAAAGAATACCAAAAGATAAAAAGAAACTTAAATCAACTTGATTATGATGATCTTTTAGTTTACTGGCATAAAATGATGAGAGATGAAAAAATAGGAATTAAAATTTCAAATAGATTTAAGTATATACTTGTTGATGAATATCATGATACAAATAAATTGCAAGCAAAAATTTTATATTTACTCTCAAAAATACATAGAAATATAATGGTTGTAGGGGATGATGCTCAAAGTATTTATTCTTTTAGAGGTGCAACAATTTCAAATATAATGGAATTTCCTAAAATTTATCCAGAAGCAAAAATATTTTATCTTGATATAAATTATAGAAGCACGCCAGAAATTCTTAATTTTGCGAATGATGTAATATCACATAATAAAGTCCAATTTCCTAAAAAACTTATAAGTATAAGGAAAAGTGGAGTAAAACCTGTTGTAGTAAAATGCAGAAATATGAAAGAAGAGGCGATATTTGTTTCTCAGAGAATAAATAAATTATTGGAACTTAATATAGAACCGAAAGATATTGGAGTCCTCTTCCGTTCAAGATATCAAGCAGCAGAACTTGAAATTGAACTTTCAAAACTTAAAATACCTTATATAATAAGAGGAGGTTTAAGATTTTTTGAACAGGCACATATTAAGGATATAGTGGCTTATTATAGAATAATTGAAAACTTCAAAGATGTTCTCTCATGGAAAAGGATATTTAATTTATGTGAAGGTATTGGAGAAAAATCAGTTAAAAATTTAGTTGATTTGATTTTGAAAATAGATAATTTAGAAGAATTTAAGAAAAATTTGAAAGAGATAAAATTAAGAGAAAAAGGTAAGAAAAGTTTGAATAAAAATATAGAATTGATTGAAAATTTAAAAAATCTTCCTTTACCAGATGGTGTTGAACTTATTTTAAATTCTGGATACAAAAATTATATTACGAAAAAGTATAAAGATTACACTGAAAGGTTAGAAGATATTAAAAATTTAAAAGAGATTATCTCTCTTTATTCAAATATTTCGGATTTCCTTTCTGAAGCATCATTGCAAGAATATGCAAAAGGAGAAAGCCCAAATGTTAAAAATGCAGTTATTCTTTCAACAATACATCAAGCAAAAGGACTTGAATGGAAAATTGTTTTTATTATAGGGGTTTGTGATAATCATTTTCCGCATCCATATTCAAAAAATGATATATCTTTACTTGAAGAGGAAAGAAGAATCTTTTATGTGGCAATCACAAGAGCAAAAGAAGACCTTTATATTACATATTATTCATATGATTATTTTAGATACATACCAATAAAGAAATCTATATTTCTTGAAGAAGTATCTCCTGACCTTTATGAAGAATGGGATTTAACTTATTGAGATGAAAATCATAACAATTTTAATTTTTATTTTTGCATATATGGGAATTGTTTTAAAAAGAGACAAATGTCTCTATTTTGTTTTTACATCTATTTTTTTACTTTTAATTTTAAAAATAATCAATTTTGGTGAAATTTTCAAATTTATAAATTTTAATGTTCTTGGAATCTTTCTTGGCACAAGTATTTTATCTTATTTATTTGCTTATTCAGGAGTTCCAACAAATATTGTAGAAAAAATTGTGGAAAAAAATTATCCAACTTCTATAATTTTTTTACTTATATGCATAATTACAAGTTTAATTTCTGCTTTTGTTGAAAATGTTGCTACTATTATGATTATGGCTCCAGTTGCACTTGAATTTACAAAAAAATATAAAATAAATCCAATTCCTCTTTTTATAGGTATGGCAATAAGTTCAAATTTACAAGGATGTGCTACAATGGTTGGAGATAGTCCCAGTATAATTCTTGCAATGGAATCAAATTTAAATTTCAATAATTTTTTTTATATGCCAGGATATAAACTTAATTCTTTAAATGGAAAACCAGGGATTTTTTTCTTTGTTGAATTTGGAGCAATTTTAAGTTTTTTTGTTTTATATTTATTTTTCAGGAGAGAAAAGAAGATACATAAGGACTTTGGAGAAGGATACAAAATAAAATCTTTCTTACCAACAATTCTATTAATTTTACTTATAATTTCTCTTGCAATAACTTCTTTTTTTCAAGAAAATTTTTCATATTTTCCTGCTATTATTTCTCTTTTCTATGGTTTTATAGGATTTTTCTGGCTTTTAATTAAAAAGGCAGAAAAGATAAATATAAGAGAAATTGACTGGGAAAGTTTCTTTTTGCTTGTTGGTATTTTTATACTTATTGGTTCTTTATAAAAGGTTGGAATTATTGAGGATATTGCAAATTTTCTTTTAAGGACAGGAAAAAATGAATTCACTATTTATTTAATGATTATCTGGATAAGCGTATTTGTTTCTGCTTTTGTAGATAATATTCCCTATACAATGGCTATGATTTCAGGAATAAAAATTTTATGTGAAAGGTTAAATACAAATCCATATGTTTTTTTATTCGGTCTTTTAATAGGAACATGTGTTGGAGGAAATATAACTCCAATTGGAGCAAGTTGTAATATTGTTGCAGTGGGAATACTTAAAAAAAATGGATATAAAGTTAAATTTACTGAGTTTATTAAAATTGGTTTTCCTTTTAGTGTAATTTCAGTCAGTGGTGCAACTTTACTTTTGTGGATTATTTATAAATAATAGGAGGGGAAAATGAACCAACTTGAAATTTTTAAAAAAACAGTATCTCATATACCACACAATAATTTTCTTTATAAAGCAAGTTTTACTCCTGATTTAAAAAAAAGAATATGTGAAAAATATAAAATAAAAGAAGAAGAAATAGACGATTTTTTTGGTTTTTTTAATCCAGTAAGTGTTCAACCAGAAGAAAGTAAAAGAGAAGTTGATTTTTCAAAGTATTATAAAGACATAGAAATTCCAGAAGGTAGTTTTATAAATGGGCTTGGTGTTCTTGAAATTCCTGCAAAATACTATCATTTTACTGGATACATAAGTCCATTAAGAAATGCAAAATCATTGAAGGATATAGAAGAATTCCCATTTCCAGAAGCAGAAAATTTAAATATAGGTGATATGAAAGAGAAAGTTGAAAAAGCACATAAAGAAGGGAAAGTTGCTGTTACATGGATAGGTCATATGTATGAAAATGCGTGGCAAGTAAGAGGTTATCAAGAATTTTTAATTGATATGATTGAAAATCCAAGTTGGTGTGAATATATTCTTGATAGATTTACAGAGAGAAATATTAAAATTGCACAACTTGCAGCAGAAGCGGGAGTTGATATGATAATTACTGGTGATGATGTTGCAAATCAAAAAACTCTTATGTTTTCAAAGGATATGTGGAAAAAATTTATAAAATCAAGATGGGAAAAAGTATATGAAAAAGCAAAAAGTATAAAAGAAGATATACAAATATGGTATCACAGCGATGGAAACATTGAGGATATAATAGGAGAACTTATTGATATTGGTATAACAATTTTAAATCCACTTCAACCTGAATGTATGGACATTTATAAATTGAAAAAAAATTATGGTAAATATCTTGTTTTTGATGGAACAATAGGAACTCAATCAACAATGCCTTTTGGAAAACCTGATGAGATTAAAAAAGTTGTAAGAGAAAGGAAGGAAAAACTTGGTTATGACGGGGCTTTAATTTTATCGCCAACACATGTTCTTGAACCAGAAGTTCCTATTGAAAATATTGAAGCATTTGTTGAAAGTTGTAAAGAAATTTTATAAATACCAATTTTCTTTCAAGTAATTTATATACTTTTCACATATCTCATCAGGAACATTTGGAGGTATATGATTCCCAACAGCAAAAATAAGTCCTTTACATTTTCCATTTTTAACAAGAGAAAGTGTCCTATCAATATCATTTTTAATCTTTTCCCACTTACCAAAAATCATATCTCTACAATCAACAAAACTACCAACAAGAACAACAGAATCACCAAAATTTTCAACCATAAACCCAAAATCATTAACTGGCTCAAAAATTAATCCATCTGCTCCTGCTTCAATTATATCTTTTGCAAACATATGAAAATCACCATCTGAACAGAATAAAATCTTTTTATTTTTCTTCTTTAATACTCTCCATAATTCTTCATATCTTTTTATAATTACTTTTCTATAAAAATCTGGTGACATAAATGGACCGCTTGACCAAACAAAATCATCATGCTGAATTATTACTTCTGCAGTTGTTTCTGCCCATGCTTTCATATAAAAAAGAGTATAATTGAAAAATCTATCAATAACTTTCTCAAATTTATTTTTATCACTTGCAGAAAGTAATAACATCTCCCATCCAAATGCAGCAATTGCTCCTGAAATAATTGTCTTATAATATCCTCCTGTAATAAGTTGTTCTGGAAAATTCTGACACATTTGTTTATATAATTTTTCATATTCATTTACCTGCTCTCTAAAATCAGGAAATCCATATTCCTTTGCCGGATCAAATTCCCATACCTCAAATACATCTTTAAAAGGACATTCTTTTTTTTCTCTTTTATCTGAACCATCTAAAGCATAGATAGCATGCCCCATATCAGTTGCTCTACCCCTTTCAATCCAGTTTCCATAAATTCCATCACTTGTGCACCATAATAAATCAAAATTCCATAAATCATAAAATTTCCTCATCTTTTCAGTACTATCTTCCTCAATCCCTGTTATCTTTGTAATATACTCCTTATGATAACCCATACTATATTCTGTATGTGCCACTCTAACTTCCATTTTTAAATTTATTGCATCAATTGCTATTTTTCTGCTCATTTTTTATACCAAATGGATTTAAATATATATATCCTTTTTCACCATAAATTTCAACTCTTATATATTTCCTTATTTTCTCATTTTTTCTAAAATTTATTTCATTACCTTGAGCCACTAATTCTCCATTTGATATCCATTTTATTTTTTTATAATTTAAAGCATCTATTTTTATTATTCCTTTTTTCTCATCAATTGAAATATTTTTTATATAAGGCATATCATAACCCAAAATTGCTGAACACATATAAAACTTGCCATTTTTCATTGCTTCTTTAATTTCTTTTTCAGTTAAATTTTCAATTAAAAATTCATTCCAATTTATTGAAAACTGTCTTAAATCGTGAAAATCATCATTTGCAAATCCCCAAACAACTCTATAAGGCATTGTCCTTTTTAAAATTTCATCCCATATATCAGTATCTCCATAAATTTTCCCTACTTTTATCTGAACAGACGGATTTAAAACCTCTATTCCAATTAAATTTTCATATTTATTAAAAAATTTTACATACCATTCAATTTCCTTTTTATATCTTCCTGGATGTGCAAATACAGAAAAACCTTTTTTATCAATATTTTTTAAAATTTCATCTTCATCTATATTTTCCAAATTTTCTGGTATTTTAAAAGAAAAATAAGAAAGAATATGATGCTGTTTTTTGCCAATTTCAACTCCTTTAATTAAAAATATGTCTGATACTTCAACATATACAAATTTATTATGGTCAGTAATTGATAAAATTGAATAAGTCCTATTTTTATAAAGATTTACAACTTCTTCTGGTGAAAACTTGCCATCACTTTCGTTTGTATGGATATGCAAATTTGCTTTATATCTTTTAATTTTTCCCCAATCAATCTCTTTGTAAGGATTGGAAATAATTACTTTTTCTTTTTTTGAAATAGGAATGGATGAACATCCAGTTAAAATTATTAAAAATATAAAAAAATATAATTTTTTCATTTTGCACTACTATCCATTTTTATATTTTATTCTTTCAATTACAGTATTAACTCTATTTATAAGTTCGTCAATTCGTATTGTATTGTTTCTTTTATCAATTAAAATATTAATACCAGGCAACAAAATTGGCTTTATAACTAAATATTGACTTTCTCCTTTTTCACCAGCAAGCCCTTCAATTGTTAAATAATTATTTTTTACTGATATTTTACCTTTTATTTCTTTATAATAAAAATTTGAACTCCCCACTCTTTTTACAGGACTTGTTCCACTTAATGAAGTTAATAATTGGATTGCACCAAAATTCATATATTGTGTTACATTTCTCTTTTTCACAGAATTAAAAATTGTCTCAATTTCTAAATTATTTTTTGAAATATTTAAATTGCCTAAAATATTCATAAAGCCAGTTATAATTATTTTTTCGTTAAAAGAAGTTGTAAGTTTATTAATGTCAATATTTTTAATTGAAAAATTGCTTATAAAAGTGGGCTCTATAAAATTTAACTTAAAAATTAAATCACCCTTTCCATCAAAAAAAGAAAAACTTAAAACTCCTTCAAAATTATTTGATAAGTGTGAAGAGATTAAAAAACAAGGTGTAAAAGTAATCTGTCCTACAGTAGAAGAGCAGGATGCTTATTTAACCAAACTTGGTAATATTAAACAAATTATTCCTTATAACTCTGACAACCGAAGAAACATTGGTTTTCTTATGGCTCTTGAAAAGGGATGTGAGGTTTTAATTTCTGTAGATGACGATAATTTCCCTCGTCCCTCAGAACCATTTTTTAAAGAACATTTAGTAGTAAATCAAAAAGTTGAAATGGAGGCAGTAAACAGTGATAATGGATGGTTTAATA
>CAZCUO010000087.1:0-2817 GCA_964502135.1 uncultured bacterium | reverse complement strand
AAAGATTGAAAAAGTTAAGGAAGATGTAACAAAGAATTGTTTTGGTTTGGATTTTGTTTCAAACACAGATTTGAAAAGTTGGATAAGCCGAAATTTTGGGAATATAAAAAAAATTTTAAATTCTAACCCAAGGACCGATATTCCTTATTTATTTGATAATTTTGAGATTTATGAATTCAAATTTGAATCTGTAAAAAATAAAAATTGGAAAGATTTATTAGATGAACTTGGGCAAGAATACAAAAATTTTAGGAGAAACTACAAGTTAGATGAGAGAATTGTTTTTGGTTTACCTATTGTAAGTGTTGCAAAATATAGAGTTTTGAGGCGGGCTTCCCCTTTGATTTTTAAAATCATTGAAATCAATAAAAATAATTACGCTTTAATTTTAATAATTATGAAACCCAAAGAACGAAAATTTATTTTTCTTCCTGATGAGGAAAATGTGAATTGGAATTTACTTTCACAGTTTATAGAAAGTAAAACAAATTTACAGAGGATTTACCCATGTTAAAATTCACTTTAACTCCTTATGATGTTCTTTACTTTGGTTCAGGGAAACCTTTTAATAGAGGAGATGTTGTTGAATCTGTTTTCCCTCCTTATCCAAATACATTTGCAAGTGCTATTTGTTCAAAAATTTATTATTTTAAAAATATTGATGTTTCAACTATTTTAAAAGCAGTTTATGGTCCTTTTATTAAAAAGCAAGATAAGGTTTATTTTCCTAAACCACAAAATATATATACAGAAAGAAAAAAGGAAGAATTTGGAAAATTTTTTATTTTAAATCCGTTTGATGAAAACAATCTAAAACTTTTTAAATCTGATAATACAAATAAACCAGAAATTCAAACTTTTGCTGTTTATAAGGGTATTGAAGAAGTTGAACCATTTAGAGCATTTATTTCCCTTCAGGGATTTAAAGGATGGCTGAATAAACAAGAAATTGATAATTATGATATTTTACAATATAGAGATATTTTTGAAAATGAGGCAAGAATTGGTATTTCAATAGATCCGTCTCTTTATTCTATTGGTGGAGAGGAAAATGCACTTTATAGGATTGAGTTTTTAAGATTAAAGAAAAATATAAAATTTGTTTTTTGGGTTGAATTTGATTTTTCTGATAAAGAACTTAAAAAAATTAATTTAGACAATGAAGATAAAATTCTTGAATTTTTTAATAACGACCCCAAAGTTCTGAAACTTGGTGGAGAGATGAAAAATGTAAGTTATGAAGTTGAAAAAGATGACTTCAAAAAATGGATTAGAAATGAATTAGGAATTGAAGAAAATTTAGATTTAGATAGTAATGAAAAAATTCAAGTTCTATTTTTAAATTATGGAGTTTTTGATTTTCAAGATAATAATCTGCCTCATATAGATGGTTTTCAATTATATTCTGCTTGTTTCGGTAATTATGAAATTATTGGAACAATTTCTAAAAATTTAGAAAGAAAAATAAAAAGAGCATTTCCACCAGGCAGTATATTGTGGCTCATAAGTAAAAATAGAAAAAGAATAAATAATCCAACATTTATATTAAAGAAAGATGATAATTTATATGAAATAGATGAACCCAAAGGAAAGCAAGAATTTATAGGGACAAATTTAGTTTTAATTAAAAAGGAGGTTGAAAATGTATAAAAAAAGTGCTCTTTTAACTTTTTATGCAGAAACACCAATTCACATGGGAGCAGGGCAAAGTGTATCTTATGTGGATTTACCTGTTCAAAGGGAAAAACATACTTCATTTCCAGTTCTATGGGCAAGCGGAATAAAAGGAGTTATAAGAGATTTGGCTTATAGGTTTTGGAGTAGCATCTCAGATTCATACAACACAGCGAAAGAGAAAGTAGAAATAATATTTGGTCCGGAAGATGGTTCTGATTTTGCAAGTTGTATAAGCATAATTGACGCTAAAATTTTACTTTATCCAGTTCGTTCAATAAGAGGTGTATTTGCTTGGATTACTTGCCCTTTTGTTTTGAAAAGGTTTAAAGAAAATTTAGATGCAATTGGGTTTACCTATAAAAATAATGTTTTTCAAATTCCAGAAATCACGGATGATAAAGTATATATCGCAAACGATTATCTCAAAATTCAAGAGCAAAATAAAGTTGTTCTTGAAGAATTCGTTTTTAGTAGTGTTGTTGATGATAATCAATCACAAAATGCAAATAATTTAGTCCAATTTCTAAAAGAAATACTTCCCAATAATTCTTTAACAAAGACATTAGAAAATCATTTTGCCATCGTTTCTGATGATGTTTTTAAAGATTTTGTAAATTATGCTGTTGAAATAAGAACAAGAATCAAAATAGACCAGGCGAAAGGAACTGTAAAAGAAGCTGCTTTATTTAGTGAAGAATTGATTCCTTCGGAAAGTATTTTTTATTCTTTGGTATTTATAAAAGATCCACTTAAGCAAAATAGCCAATTGAAAGATGCTGAAAATGTTTTTTTGGAGGTTATGTCACTATTTAAAATAAACACACTTCTTCAACTTGGAGGAGATGAAACAACAGGAAAAGGTTATGTGAGGGTTAAATTTTATCCTTCTCAAATACCTCAGAACTCACAAAAACAATTTCAACAGGAGGAAAACCCATGAAGAAAACACTTGAACAGGAAATAGCATTTTATTGTTTAAAATGTGTTGAGCGGTTAAAACTGGCAAGATATGGGGAATGGTTTGAATTACAAAATTTTGAAAATCAAATTAAATTAAAAACACATACTTTTAAGGATTTCCATAAATATCGCTTTTACGATGGTATCAAAAAAGAATTATTTGAAAATTAGATCGGAAGA
>CAZCUO010000086.1:0-2878 GCA_964502135.1 uncultured bacterium | reverse complement strand
AAAAAAAATTTTAAAAAATTTATGGATGAAATAGAAAAAGAAAGTATGGAACACTCAGATAAGATTGAAAAAGCCAAAGAAGAAATTGCTAAATTTTTAAAAATACCAAAAAAGTTATTAAAAGAATTTTTAAAATCATGTGATTTTGTAACAAAAGAGGATTTTGAAAAATTTAAGGAAAATTTTAAAAATGGTTAAATTTGTTGATGAAGTAGAAATTTTTGTGAAAGCAGGCAAAGGAGGAGATGGTTGTATTGCTTTTAGAAGAGAAAAATTTGTTCCAAAAGGAGGACCATGGGGTGGAGATGGAGGCAAAGGTGGGGATATAATATTTAAAGCAGTTAGGAATAAGAAAACATTAATTGATTTTTATTTTCATAAACATTTTTTTGCTGAAAATGGACAAAACGGTAGTAGTAATAATAAAAAAGGAAAAGATGGAAAAGACCTTATTATAGAAGTTCCTTGTGGAACAGTGGTAAAAGAAGTGATAGATGGTAAGGAAAAAATAATTGCAGATCTTGTTAATGAGGGAGATACTATAATTGTTGCTAAAGGAGGTCAAGGGGGACTTGGAAATACTCATTTTAAATCTTCAACAAATCAAACCCCCAGAATTGCTACAAAAGGAGAAAAAGGAGAAGAAAAGATAATAAAACTTGAATTAAAATTAATTGCAGATGTGGGAATTATTGGCTATCCTAATAGTGGAAAAAGTACCCTTTTATCAAAAATTTCAAAAGCAAGACCTAAAATCGCTGATTATCCATTTACGACAGTAGAACCAAATCTTGGAGTAGTTGACCTTGGTGATTTCAGAAGTTTTGTAGTAGCAGATATTCCAGGTTTGATAGAAGGTGCTTCAAAAGGGAAAGGCCTTGGAATTAAGTTTTTAAAACATATAGAAAGAACAAAAATACTGGTTCATCTAATAGATATGAGTGAAAATGATATAATAAATAGATATGAGAATGTAAGATTTGAGTTGAAAAATTATAGCAGTAAATTAATAGAAAAAAAGGAAATTGTTGTAGGAAATAAAATTGACCTTGAAGAAAGTGTGAAAAATATTGAAATAGCAAAAGAGTATTTTAAGGATATCATATTTATTTCTGCATTAAAAGGATTTGGCATTAAGGAATTACTTGAAAGAATATGGAAGGAGTTGCAAAATGGTTAAGATTGAAGAAAAATTAGAAGAAATTAAAAAAAGTTGGTGTGATATAAAAGAAAAATTTAAGATTGAAAATGATTTAGAAAAATTAAAAGAATTTGAAAAGGAAATACATGAAAAAGGTTTTCTTGATGATAAAAAAAAGATAGAAGAATGGAATTTGTTGAAGGAAAGGAAGAGTAAAGTTGAAGAAATAGAAAAAGGAATAAAAGAAGTTGAGGTATTAAAAGAACTGATAAATCTTTCATATGATGAAGAACTTGAAAAAGAAGGGGAAGAAATTTTAAGAAAAATTGAAGAAAATATTAAAAAATTAAAAATTGAATATATATGGAGTGAAGAAGATTCAAAAAATGCAATTATTACATTACACTCAGGAACAGGAGGAACAGAAGCATGTGACTGGGTTAGTATGCTTTGGAGGATGTATAGTAAATGGGCTTCAAAAAAAGGATATGAAGTAAAAGTTATAGATTTTCTACCAGGTGAAGAAGCAGGTCTTAAAAGAATAACTGCAATAATTTCAGGTAAGAATGCATATGGATATTTAAAAGGCGAAACTGGTGTTCATCGGCTTGTTCGTATTTCTCCTTTTGATGCAAATAGAAGAAGACACACAAGTTTTGCAGCAGTGAGTGTTATTCCTGAAGTTAATGAAGATATTAAAATTGAAATTAAGGATGAAGATATAGAAGTAGAGACATTTAGGGCAGGAGGTCACGGAGGTCAAAATGTAAATAAAGTTGAGACAGCAGTAAGAATTAGACATAAACCAACAGGTATAGTAGTTCAATGTCAAAATGAAAGGAGTCAACATAAAAATAAAGAAATTGCAATGAAAATATTGAAAAGTAGATTGTATCAATTATATCTTGAAGAGAGAAAGAAGAAAGAACAAGAAAAAAGGAGTCAGGAAAAAGAAATAACATGGGGAAGTCAGATAAGGTCATATATATTCTGCCCTTATACACTCGTTAAGGACCATAGAACACAAGTAGAGATAACAAATATAGATAGTGTTATGGATGGAGAAATTGATACTTTTCTTGAAGCGGAAATAGAATGGATGGCAAAAAGATGAAGATTCTTGTCAGTGCAGGTCCTACAAGAGAATATATTGATCCTATAAGATTTATTAGCAATCCATCCACTGGTAAAATGGGTTATTTAATTGCTGAGTATGCAAAAAAAAATGGGTTTGATGTTATTTTGGTAAGTGGTCCAACATATTTAAACCCGCCAGCGGGAGTTAAATTTATAAGAGTAGAATCAGCGAGAGAAATGGAAAAAGAGATACTAAAATATTTCCCAAAAGTTGATTTACTTATAATGTGTGCAGCAGTGAGTGATTGGCGTCCTTATAAAAAATTTAAGAATAAAATTAAAAGAAAAAAAGAATGGCTTTTAAAACTTGTTCCGAATCCTGATATTTTAAAAAAAGTTAGTAAAATTAAAAAAGAAAATCAAAAAATAGTTGGTTTTGCTCTTGAGACAGAAAATATTATAGAAAATGCAAAGAAAAAATTGAATGAAAAAAAACTTGATCTTATCGTGGGGAATACTCCTGAATTTTTTGGTGAAGGCAAAAGAGGAGATGTTTATTTTATTTTTAATAATGGAAAAATTTTAAAATTTAAAATAAAAAAGGAAAAACTACCTTCTATTTTATTTGAAAAATTGGGAATTATAAAAAATGAAAAGGAA
>CAZCUO010000085.1:0-2721 GCA_964502135.1 uncultured bacterium | reverse complement strand
AAACAAAAAATCTTGGGAAAAAATCTCTTGAAGAACTTGAAAAAATTCTTGCAGAAAGAGGTTTGCGTTTAAAAACATTTGAAGAACTTTCTTTAGAAAAGAAGGAGAAAAAATGAGACATAGAAGAGATATTAAAAAACTAAGTAGAAATAAATCTCACAGAAAAGCATTATTGAGAAATATGACAATAAGTTTTTTCCAACATAATAAAATTACAACAACTACAGCAAAAGCCAAACAATTGAGAAGAGTAGTAGAAAGGTTGATAACACTTGCAAAAAAGGGTACTCTTGCCGATTACAGAAGGATAAATCAATTTGTAAATCATCCTCTAACAGTAAAAAGAATAATTGAAGTATCAAAAAGATATACTGATAGAAATGGTGGTTATACACAGATTATTAAAATTGGTTATAGAAGAGGTGATAGTGCCGAAAAAGCAATTATAAAACTTGTATAAAATGGAAAACAGAAATATTAAATTACTTGACCTTATAGATAAGGAAGAAAATATTTATGAGACAATAATTAATATTTCAAAAAGAAGTCATGAACTAATACAGGGTGCTTTACCTTCAATAGAAATAAAGAAAAATGAAAATCTTATTCATGTTGCAATTGAAGAATATTTAAGAAAAAAGAAACTTATAAAAAATGAATGATTTTTTTTCACTCTTAAAACTTATGAGAGAAAAGGATGCTTCTGATTTACATTTGAAATTTGGAAGAAAACCTATATTAAGAATTAAAGGTGAATTGTTTGAAGTTGACCAGTGGGATGGAGTTTTAACAAAAGAGGATCTTTTTAAAATTTTGGAAATAATTATGCCTGAAGAAGAAAGGTTAGAATTTAAAAAGGAAAAGGAATCTGATTTTGCATTTGATCATCCAGAGGTTGGGAGATATAGAGTTAATGCCTTTTGGCAGAGAGGTTATCCTGGTTTTGTTTTAAGAAGAATAAAAGATAAAATCCCAACAATTGAAGAATTAAATTTACCTCCAGTAATAAAGAAAATTGCTTTATTTAATGATGGTCTTGTTCTTGTTACAGGACCAACAGGATGTGGTAAATCAACTACTCTTGCTGCAATGATAGAAATAATAAATAATGAAAAAGTAAAACATATAGTTACAATTGAAGACCCTATTGAATATCTTTATACAGACAAAAAATCAATTATAAATCAAAGGGAAGTTGGTATAGATACACTTTCTTTTGCATCTGCTTTAAAACATGTCTTAAGAGAAGACCCTGATATTATTTTAATAGGAGAATTAAGAGATGTAGATACATTTCAGGCAGCAATAAGTGCATGTGAAACTGGTCATCTTGTTTTTTCAACGTTGCATACAATTGATACAATAACAACTATTACAAGAATACTTGATTTTTTCCCTTCCTCACAACATGAACAGGTAAGAAAAATTCTAGCCTATCATTTAAAAGCAACAATATGTCAAAAACTTGTTCCAAGAAAAGATGGGACAGGACTTGTTCCTGTTTGTGAAATTATGATAGTAACCCCTCTTATTTCAAAATTAATTCAAGATAACAAATTAAACAAAATATATTCAGCAATGGCAGCAGATAAAGAAGAAGGAATGTTAACATTTAATAAACATCTTGTTCAATTAATACAGAATGACATAATTACTCAGGAAGTTGGATTTTCTGTTTCTCCTTCCCCCCATACACTTGAGATGAATTTAAGAGGAATATACCTTGATGAGGAGACAAAGATTATTGGAGAATAGAGAGTTAGAGATAGAATTTTTTCATATTATATTTATATTAGTTATTCTCATTTTTTTATCAATCTGTTTTTCTTTTATTAAGGCAAAATTTTTTAAAATAAGTAATTTTGATTTGGATGTATTTTTTTCAGCAATTTTCACTTTTTTTGTTGAACTTTTTGTTGTTTTATATTTATTTTTTCATTTCCCAAATCATTTTCTCTCTCTTTTCAAAAATAAATTTGCTGGATTTTTTAAAGGAGTTTTATATTATTTTTTATTAATTCCCCTGCTTTCATTTTTAACTTTAATTTCATTTTTATTTTTTAAAAAATGTGGTTTTGAACCAATACCACAGGAACTAATTTTTATTTACTTAAAGGTAGAGTCAATTTATCTTTTAATTTTCTTATTTATTCTTTCTTGTTTTTTTGCACCATTTTTTGAAGAAATTATATTCAGAGGTTTTTTATATATTTCAATTAAAAAAAAATTTTCAGTCCCATTTTCCATATTTATAACTTCGCTTATTTTTTCACTTTTCCATCATGAAATTTTTGTATTTATTGGGATTTTTACACTCAGTTTAATTTTAACTTATCTATTTGAAAAAACACAAAATATATGGGTACCAATAGGACTCCATTTTGCGAACAATTTCTTTGCTAACCTTTTTGTTTTTCTATTGAAATCAATCTATAAAATTTCTTAATTCCTTCTTAAAGAAAGTATTTGAATATATAAATAGAAAAATGTTAAGTCCTTGACTACCAAATATTTGTGAACTTCGGAAGTTAGTAAAACGATTTTAATATACTTTTTTAATATACTTTTACTTTATATTTTTTGTTACCTCATATATGGAAAAACCACTCTGCTCAAATATACCCAACTCATTTGTCCAACCAGCTTCTTTACAATAAACTTTAATTTATAACCACAAGGGAAATTTGAATAGGTTGAATCATTAATTTTAATTTCTATCTT
>CAZCUO010000084.1:0-15772 GCA_964502135.1 uncultured bacterium | reverse complement strand
TTATCTGTTTTTATTCTGTAAGTTAAATAAATGTAATTACCAGGACTGACAGGTTTATCAAAATTTACATCCTGAGATATTCCTGCATTTATCCCTCTTTTACCATTTATTTTATAACTGAATTTGCCTTTAAATTTCTCTTATCTGTATAAAAACCTATTATATCTGTTTTTTCCCATTTTCCATTAACTAACTTACTTGCATATTCTCTCCAACTTGTTTTTTCCTCAAATGAAGGATTTTTTATATAATTTTTTGGTTTGAAAATTTTTTCATCAAAAGAGACATTTATATTAACTTGAGAGGTACATAAAATAGGGAAAAATAAAAATAATATAAGTTTTCTCATAACTCCTCTTAAAAAATTAATATCTATCAAAATGGTTCTCTGGATTTCCCGGAGTAGTTCCATATCTAAATGGATAATAAAGATATGGATTATCTGTTGTTGTATATCCAAATTTATCCTGTGCCTTTGTTGGAACATAAACTGTTGTTGCATGACCATCACACCACAATACATTTATTCCCCTTGAATGCCTTCCATCAAGAACTCCATAACTTCCAGAAGTTGTAAACTGGTCATAAAGTATATAATAACCTCTTTTTAAATATCTCTGACTTGATAAATAAGTATCAGCAAGTAAAATTGTAGCATCTTTCTTTTTTATCTGGCTATCTCTTGCTGGTTTACTGCTTCCTCCATATCTTGCTGAACCCCCTATATGTGCATAATTGTATCCATAACTCACATACTGATGCCCAATAGATGGATTTGTTCCTTGCATAGATGGGCATGTAAATACCTTCCATAATTGTTGCCATCCAGATGAAGAAAATTTCTGATAAAAAGGATAAGTAAATGGGTCAGGAGCAGAATAAGTATATTTTACAAGGTATGTTGTCCAGTATATATAAAGGGAACCAAAACCAGAATAACCAAAATAATAAGGAGGATAATAATCATCAAAATCAAGTTTATACATTTCAAATGCGATTCCAAGTTGTTTTAAATTGTTTAAACATGTAGCAGTCCTTGCTCTTTCTCTTGCTTTAGAAAGTGCTGGAAGCAACATCGCTGCCAGGATGGCTATTATCGCCACAACAACAAGCAATTCTATTAATGTAAAGCCAAAACTTTTAAAATTCTTCTTACACATTTTTACCCCCTTTCTATTAATTGACTTATTATTTACACTTTTGTAAAAATTATACCTTATACAGAAATTTTTGTCAAGTTTATTCTATTTTATCTATATACATAATTAATAAATGTTGCACAAGTGTGATATAATTTAAAATATGGGAAAAAAATTTAAAAAGTTGCTTTATATACTGAAAAACTTAGTCATCCAGAAGGACCTTATGAAGGAGCAAAACAATTTACTTGTGAAATAAAAAAATTTATCTCAATTTAAGTTAGTTGGTAAAATGGTAAAATATAATAATATAAGAGGACTTACATTAATGGAGATACTTGTTTCTTTGTTTATTTTATCTTCTATAGCAGCAATTTCTCTTCCTGTTTTAAATAGAGCAAGAAATAAAGCATTAATTTCAAAAACAAAGGCAATCATAAATACAGTTGAAGCAGCACTTTCTCTTTATGAAACTGATTTTGGTGATTATCCAGAAGGAGATGGAAGTGGAAGTAAAGTTCTTGTTGAAAAACTCCAGGGTCCTTGTAATGATGAGAGATGGCATGGGCCTTATATAAGATTTAAAAAGGAAGAAATAGATGAAGATGGTAATATACTTGATTCATGGAAAATACCAATTCTTTACAAATATCCTCAAACAGATTATGATAATATACCTTTTCTTTTATTGTCTGCAGGCCCTGATAGAAAATATGGAACAAAGGATGACATAGGAAATTGGTAAAAAGTAGAAGGAAAAATGGAAAAATTGGTAAACTGGCAGAAAAGAAATAGAAAAAAACTTTATAGATTACTTGGAGATTTACCTGAAAGAGATTATCCTGTGAAAGTTATTAAAAGGATTGAAGAGGAAAGAGAAAAATATATTCTTGAAAAACTTATTCTTGATTTAAATGGATATGAGCCAGTTCCTGCTTATTTTGTAAAGCCAAAAAATTTAAAAGGAAAAGTCCCAGCAATAGTTTTTAATCATTCACATGGTGGTAAATATTATCTTGGAAAAGATGAATTTATTGAAGGAAATACCTATATGGAAAAGCCTCCTTATGCAGAAGTTATAACATCCTTAGGGTTTGTAGGTATATGTATAGACCATATAAATTTTGGGGAAAGGAGTGGTAGAGATGAACTTGACCTTTTTAAAGAACTAATATGGTATGGAAAAGTTTTATGGGGACTTATGGTTTTTGATAGTATTAAGACAGTTGATTATCTTATAACAAGGGATGAAGTTGATAAGGATAGAATAGCAACAATAGGTATGAGTATGGGTGCAACAATGGCATGGTGGTTGGCTGCTCTTGATGAAAGAATAAAGGTATGTATTGATATATGCTGTCTTACTGATTTTCATTCATTTGTTGAAAAAAAGTGGTTATCAGGTCATGGAATTTATTATTTTGTTCCTTCTCTTTTAAAATATTTTTCTACATCTGAGATAAATTCTTTAATCGCTCCAAGAAATCACCTTTCAGTTGCTGGAATTTATGATAAATTAACTCCGCTTGATGGTTTAAAAAAGATTGATAAAAATCTTAAAAAAATTTATAAAAAGTTTGGAAAAGAAGAAAACTGGCAACTTAAATTATATCCAGTAGGTCATAGAGAGACATTTCAAATGAGGCAGGATATAATTGATTTCCTATTAAAAAATATTTAAAAATGGAAAGATTTAATCTTGCAATAGAGACGGTAAAAAAAGCAAGTAAATATCTTAGAGAAAAATTTATGGATTCTTTAAAGTTAAAGGAATTCAGATATGATATTAAATTAAAACAGGATTTTGAAAGTGAAAAAATTATTACTGAAAGTATTAAAAAATTTTTTCCTGAGGATGGTTTCTTATGTGAGGAAACAGGATTTACAGAGAATAAAAAAAATAATTTATGGGTAATTGATCCTCTTGATGGGACTTTAAATTTTTCAAGAAAAATACCACATTGCTGTATATCAATTGCATTTTTAGGAGAAAAAGAAAAGTTTGGTATTATCTATGATTTTTTTAGAGAAGAAATTTTTACAGGAATAAAAGGAACTGGTGCATATTTAAATGATAAAAAAATCCAAGTGAGTAATGTAAATAGAATTGAAGATGCTATTTTAGGTATTGGATTTATGATTGGTGAAAAAGAGATTAATTATGGTATGGATATTTTAAGTAAAGTTATAAAAAAAGTTAAAAGGATTAGAATGATGGGTTCTGCTGCCCTTGACTTTGCTTATCTTTCATCTGGAAGAATTGATTTTTTAATACATTTAAATTTGAAAAGATGGGATTATGAAGCAGGCAAAATTATACTTGAAGAAGCGGGTGGAAATTTTTATGAAGAAGAAAAAAATGGTATTAAAATTATAATAGGAACAAATAAAAAAATTGATTTTAAATTATGAAAAGAAAATTTAAAATTGACGATTTAATGCTTAAACCTGTGACAGGGGTGATAGATAAATTTAATTCCTTTTTAAAAAATATTGAAAGAAAAGAGAAAGTTTCTGAAGTTGATGGATTTGTTTCAAATTTACTTGAGGAATTAAAAGATGTAGAAAAAGGCATACTTGGTTTTTTTGCTGAAATATTATTTATGTATCATCTTTCTGAAAAACTTGTAAGTATTGAAAATGAAATATCTGTTGTTGAAATTCTTGGTGAAAGAACAAAGGAATTTTTAAAACCTGACTTTATAAAAATTTACTTAAAAACTCCGGATGGTAAAATTTCTTCTGCTTATAGTTGGCCAGTTGATTTTGAAGATGAATTTATAAAGGATTTACTTGATGAAAATTACATAAAAGGGGAAAGTTATTTATATGAAAAGAAAATTAATGGTAAATTTTATTCAATTCTATTTATTCCATTGAGAACTACAAAAGAAAAATATGGTTTATTTGTGGTTGGAAGAAAAAATAGAAATTCTTTTAATTCTGAAGAGATTGCACTTATGATAGCAGGAAGCAGTGTTATAAGTTTTACAATATCAAATATAAAATTAATGCAAAAAATTTTAATGAATGAACGACTTGTTATGATTGGACAATTAATTTCGGGACTTTCACATGATTTAAGGAATATACTTACAAAGTTTGAAAATGGCATTTATTTTATAGAATCTGGACTTGATGAGAAGGATATTGAGGAGATAAAAATAGGAAAGGACATTTTAAAGAAAGAATATGCAAAACTTAAAGAGTTTGTTTTATCAATGATTGATTATTCAAGAGAAAGGGAAGTTTCAATTGAGGAGATAAATTTAAGTTATCTTATTGATGATGTAATTTCGTATTTTGAAACAATAGCAAAAGAAAAAGGAATAAAGATTATAAAAGAATATGATGAAAATTTAAAAGTTGTAAAAGTTGATAGATACAGAATTGAAAGAATGCTTGCAAATTTAATACAAAACTCAATAGATGCAGTTGAAGAAAATAAGGGAATAATAAAGATAAAAACAAAAGCAGATAATGGTTCATTTAAGATTATTGTTGAAGACAATGGTTGTGGAATACCTGAAAAAAATATTGATAAAATTTTTGATATATTTTTTACAACAAAGGGTTCAAGGGGGACTGGTTTTGGACTTGCCATTGTTCAGAAAATTGTAAAGGAACATAATGGTAAAATAGAGGTAAATTCAAAAGTTGGTGAAGGCACAACTTTTACAATAACTTTACCCAAATTATAGGAGAAAATTTGAGAGATATTATCATTTTATCTATTGTTCAAGGTATATGTGAATGGTTCCCTATTAGTAGTTCTGGACATCTTTTTCTATTTCATAAAATTTTAGGAATGAAACCAGATATAAGTTTAGATATTTTTTTACATTTTCCATCTTTATTAGCAATTTTAATTTTTTTCAGAATAAAAATTTTAAATGTATTAAAAGGACTTTTCTCTTTTAATCCAAATAATGAAAATTTTAAATTAGGAATTTATATCATTTTTGCTTCTATTATAACAGGAATAATTGGATTTTTAATTAAGGATAAAGGATTTCTTGAAAATAAGATAGTCGTTTCTTTAGGTTTTTTGATTACAACAATATTACTTTTTTTATCAGATAAAACTGGCATGAAAAAAATTGATTTTAAAGGTTCACTTTTAATTGGTTTTTTTCAAGGGCTTGCTCTTTTCCCTGGAATTTCAAGAAGTGGTGCTACAATTTCTATTGCTAAAATTTATGGAATTAATAATGAAGATGCATTTAATTTCTCATTTTTGCTTTCTATACCTGCTATGATTGGAGCATTTCTTTTAAAATTTGATAAGATAAAAAATATAAGATTTGATTATATTTTGACTGGATTTTTGATAACTTTTTCCTTAAGTATAATGACTCTTTATATTTTAAAAAAGATTTTCTTAAGGAATAAATTTAAATATTTCTGTATTTACACCTTTATGGTTTTCTTGATTTCTTTATTTATTTAACCAATTGGATATCTACCAAATGCAACACCTGATTCAAGAAATTCAATATAATTTTCTTCTTCTTCCGGAGATATAGGAGCAGATTCTGGAATATCAGATGGAATTAAAATAAATCTACCCTTTCTTGCTCCTTGAATTATACAATCTTTTACCATATTTTTAATCTCATATCTTTTTCTAAATTGAAGGTCTTCACTAATAATACCACCCATAATTGTAATATTATCACCAACCATTTTTCTTATCTTCAAAATCCTATTTGGAATTTCAAAACTATTACATATTGGTTCAATTATATCAATTGGCATTTTTAAAACAAGTGGTAGAAGTTCTTCTATTCCATCATGCCAGTGATAACATACATAATTAAAATTTCCCCTTTTTAATATTTCTATCAATGGTTTATCAAATCTTAAAACAAATTCACTAAAATATTTTTTTATATCATGAAAATATTCAATTGGTAAACTTGGAGGAGTTGCATATTCGGCACCCCTTATTCTTATTATAGTATTTGAAACAGAAAATGATATGAATTTATAAAGGTCTATCAATCTTTCATAAATTTTTTCAAGTAGTTGCATGACTAATTTGTAATGATCAAGTGCAAATTTTGAAAAATCACCAGGAGCAAAAAGAAATCCAACTACTCCAACAGGATCTGGAAGTAAAATAACCATTACACCTTTATCCCCAAGGTTTTTTTCTATAGTATAAAAATCAGAGAGGTCTGGTTGATATGGAACGTAAGGCAAAGTTAAAAATTTATGTATATCTTTTTCTCTTTCAATCCATGGTTTTTGAACCCATTGATGAACACTTGTGCTTGAAGTTCTTGCAATTCTTATAAGTGGTCCAAGTTCTGTCTCAACAGTTAATTTTATAGTTTTAGAAAGTGGAGTATCCTCATATTCTTCCACCTTTAAATCAATAGAACCTGGTGAAGAAAAGAAAAAGCCAGTTTTTGGTCTATAAAATTGGAATGTATCCTGTAATTCTCTTGCTTTTTGTAATAAATTTTCAAAACTTTTATGTTTTGACCAGAAGTTTTCTTTATCAAAAGGATTTATTTTATATAATGAAACAGGAACTCTATCTGGAATCCCACCTTTTAAAACAACATTTATCCTTTCTTTACTTGTCATTATTTTCTTCCAAGTATTTTGTCCATTGCAAGAGAAGTATTATAAATTTTTGCTTCTGAATAATATTTATAAGGACCAAGTTCTGCTGTTAAATAACTATCATAATCAATCTCTTTTAATGCCTTTATTACTTCTGGCCAATTAACATCCCCTTCAAGTAAATCACAAAATCCATTTATATTACCAATAGATAATTTGAAATCCTTAAGATGTATTCTTTTAATTAATTTTCCAAGAATTCTTATCCACATTTCAGGAAAACCTATTATTAAAATATTACCAACATCAAAATAAACTTTTACATATTCAGAACCAATTTCTTCAACAAATCTCTTCATTTCAAGTGGAGATAGTAAAAATTTATTCCACACATTTTCAACACAAATATAAACATTATTTTTTTCTGCAAGTTCAACATATTTTTTAATTGATTCCTGACTATTTTTATAAGCAATATCATAACTTACAATTTCATCCTCTCCTGATAAAGAAGCAACAACTCCTGGAACAACAAGTATTGCATCTGTTCCAAGCCAATTTGCAATTTTTATACCCTTTTCAAGTAATTCCTCACCTTTTTTTCTTATTTCAGGATTTGGACTTGAAAGTGGGTATTTCCAAAATTGTCCAATAAGTAAACTTGCTATTTCAAGACCATTTTTTCTTATTATCTCAGCAACTTTTTTGGCTTCATCTTCTTTACAATCTAAATTTAATATTCCATTCTTTTCTGTTGTATTAACTTCAACTGCTTCAAATCCAGCATCTTTAATCATTTTTAAACCATCCTCAAACTTAATATTACCTGGCAAAATCCACAAATTAACACTTTTCTTCATACTCTCCTCCTTTTTTAAATATGGTCTAAAATTGGGAAAAATATGTTAATTGGTAAAAAACTTCTAATAATATCTTTTAATTTCTCATCAATTTTAACTCCTATTCCAGAAACATTGAAAAATAATCTTACCATCTCTGGCTCATTCAATATTATACAATTATTTTCACTTTTTTCAATGAATTTAATTTTACCTTTTTCTTTTTTTATGCCAACTTTTTCTTTATTTTTTATTTCAAATATAATTTCATCATTTTCATTCATATTTTTTTCAATTAAAGGTAAAAATGTTTCAATAGTTTTCCTTAAAGAAATAATTTTTATCATACCTGCTGGAGAGATATTCCAATAAGATGAACTTGCAAGAATTATTTCAGGTATTTCAGAAAAATCAGGAAAATCAATTAAAAATCTATTTTTACCAAATCTTTCTGAAAGATATTTTAAAATTCCAAGAATTAAATCTGGTTTGCCACCATATTCATAAATTTTTGTTTCAGAACCTACCTCATCTATAACAACATATGAAAATTCATTATCTTTTTCTGTATAATATGTTGCAGTTCTAATTTTTTTGTAAATTTCAGTAAAGTAATTATAATCTCTTTCAATCCTATAATTTTTCTCATTATATATTTTAATTATTTTTTCAAGAACATTTTTTTCTCCAAGATATCTTTTTGTATTGACTGAATTTATTTTTATTTTTTCAAGACCTCTTGTTGTAATTATAAGAGTTATAACCTTTCCAGCATTCTCATATCCAAAATTTATATATCTGTGTCTATCTCCCCATAAAATTGAAAGGGGTATCTCTTCTTTTTCCATTTTTTTAATTGCCTCATTCAATAAAATTGTCATATAACCTTTACCTCTTTCATTATAATCTGTTGAAACAGAACCAATTCCACCAAATTTAATACTTATTCCATTTTGAATTGTAGTTATTGGAAAAACACGGACAAGGGAACATATTTTACCATCTTTTTCTATAATAAAAATATTATCAAAATCTGTATTTTCTTTTTTCCAAACATGAGGATAGGCAAATGGGAAAAAATTGTAAGAGTGGCCATAAACATCTTCAAGAAATCTTAATATTTTTTCGTAATTATCTGATTTTGGATTTTTAATTTCCATTTTAAATATAATATAATAAACTTGTAAAATGTCAAGGAAAATATTTATAATTGCTGGTGAAAAATCAGGTGATAATTATGGAGGAATTTTATGTAAAGAGTTGAAGAAATTAAGAAAGGATATTTTCATTTTTGGAATTGGTGGCAATGAAATGGAAAAATGTGGAGTTAATTTAATAAAAAATTTTCCTTTTGGACAGATGGGATTTACAGGTGTTCTAAAAAAGATATTTGCCTACCTTAAATTTTTAAAAAAGGTTGTTAAAAAAATAAGAGAGGAAAAACCAGATATTGTTATCTTTATAGATAATCCAGGATTTAATCTTGAAGTTGCAAAAAGGTTAAAAGGAAAATTTAAAACAATTTATTATATTCCTCCCAAAATATGGGCTCATAATTATAAAAGAATAGAAATTTTGAGGAAATATATTAATTTTGTTATACCAATTTTCCCTTTTGAAAAAGAAATTTACAAAAAAGAAAATATACCTTATCGTTATTTTGGACATCCATTTATTGACCTTATAAAAGATAGAGAATTTAAAAAATTTAATAATGGAAAAATCAAAATAGGAATTTTACCTGGGAGTAGAAAAGAAGAAATTGAATATAATTTACCTATAATGAAAAAAATAGTTGAAAAATTAAAAGCAAAATTTGAATTTGATGTTTTAATTTCCTGTTCGGATAAAAATTTTAAAAAATATATTGAAAAGATTTTTAGAAATTTTTCTGAATTTAAAATTATTGAGGATTTACACTTTCTTATAAATAATAGTGATTTAATTTTAACTGTCTCTGGAACAGTAAATCTTGAAGTCGCTTATTTTGAGAAACCAATGATTGTTTTTTATAAAACTTCATTTTTGAATTATATTTTTGCAAAATTAATGGTAAAATTAAATATGATAAGTCCTGTAAATATAATTGTTGGAGAAAAGATAATTCCCGAATATATACAGTTTTTTAAAATAGATAGTGTTATTGAAAATGCTATTGAATTAGTCAAAAAGGGGAAACTATACGAAAAAGAGATGTTATGTTTTAAAAAGTTGAAAGAGATTTTAAAGGAAAAAGGTGTAAGTAAAAATATCGCAAAATTCATAATTGAAAATGTGGAAAGAATACATTAAAATTAAAAATTATCTAAAAATAAAATGGGAATATCTTTTTTTGGGAACTATTTTTTTAATTTTAAGTATCTCTCTAAATGGGCTATCTTTATCAACAATTGTTCCTCTTATGGATAGAGTCCTTTCACAAAGGAAAATAACATTGCCATCTAATTTCCCATATTTTATAAGTTTAAAACTTGAGCCATTTATTTCTAAACTTAATTCATTTCCACCACTTTTAATTTTAAAGTACTTAATTTTTTTTATGATAATTGCTTTTTTTCTTAAAGGAGTTTTTATTTTTCTTTCAAATTATTTTTTCAGAGTTTTTTCAACAAGAATTTCTACTGATTTAAGAGAAAAAATTTATGAAAAATTTTTAAATCTTTCACTTGACTTTTTCTCAAAAAAACAAACAGGTGAACTTACTACAAGGATTGTTTATGATGTTGGGCTTTTAAATATCACATTTGAATCATTTTTCCCACATTTTCTATTTCCAATTTTTCTTGTTTTAAGTTATCTTGTAATAATTTTTCTTATTGATTGGAAATTTAGTTTATTATCTATTTTCATTTATCCATTAATACTTATACCAGTTTTAAATCTAACAAAAAAACTGAGAAAACTTGGAAAATCAATTCAAGAAACATATGCGAGAATTGCAAATATTATAAATGAAAGTATTTTTGGATATAAGGTTGTAAAAGCATATAATCAGGAGGAAAATTTTATAAATAAATTTAGACAATATAATGAAAATATTTTTAAAATAATCCTTTCAATAAATAAAAGAACACTTCTTATATCCCCTTTTATTGAATTTTCAGGTGTCTTTGCGTCAAGTTATCTTATATATTATGGTGGAACAAAAATTGTAAAAGGTGAAATGTCATCAGGTTTTTTATTCTTATTTTTCTTTTCTCTTTTTTCAATAATTGGACCATTAAAAACAATTTTGCAGACATATGCAAACATAAAACATTCAAGTTCTGCTTTACCAAGAATATATTACATACTTGATTATAAATCAAAAATTGATGAAGAAGGAAATGAAATTTTTAATGGATTAAAAGAAAGTATTGAATTTAAAAATGTTTCTTTTGCATATGATAAAAATTTCGTTCTTGAAAATATAAATTTAATTGTTAAAAAGGGAGAAAAAATAGGAATAGTAGGTAGAACTGGTTCAGGAAAAAGCACTTTAGTTGGTTTAATATTGAGATTTTATGACCCTGTTTCTGGTGATATACTCATTGATGGGAAAAATATAAAAAATTTTAAATTAAATTCTTATAGAAGGTTTATAGGATATGTGCCTCAGGAACCTGTAATTTTTTATGGAACAATAAAGGAAAATATAACATTTGGAGATGAAAATAAAGAAAGATTTGATGAAGTAATAGAAATAGTTGGACTTAAAAACTTTATAGAACAACTTCCAGAAAAAGAAAATACAGTTATTGGAGAAAGAGGGATTAATTTATCTGGTGGACAGAAACAATTAATTTCAATGGCAAGGGCGATATATAAAAATCCTGAAATTTTAATATTTGATGAAGCAACTGCATCTCTTGATAGTGAATCAGAGAAAATTGTTCAAAAAGCAATTGAAAAAATAATGTCAGAAAAAACTGTTTTTATTATTGCTCATAGATTATCAACTGTGAGAAATTTAGACAAAATTATAGTCCTTGAAAATGGGAAAATTTATGAAGAAGGTTCTCACCAGCAACTGGTTGAAAAAAAAGGTCTTTACTACAAATTTTTAAATCTACAGAAATTATAATTGTTAAAAGGGTGCAAATTCTTTAAAGCCAATTTTAAAGGAAGGAGAATTTTTCTTTAATCTGAAATCAAATTTTTTAAGATTATAAAATAGAGGGTCAGAAATTATTGAATTTTTATCCATCCCTTTTTCTCTCCATTCATCAAAAGTATAAACTTTCCCACTTTGGTCAAATATTTTTATTTCCTTTCCATCAATTCTATAATAAAGATTATTGTTAAATGAAAAATTAAAATCAATTCCACCAAAAATCCATTTTTCTGTATCTCCAACAACTATATTTCTCTCAAATGTAAATCTTTTATGGTTTTCTGGTCTTGATATCTGTATTTGTTGGTCTTTTCCAAATGCAAAAATATTATTTCTTACGATATTTTCTTTGCCATAATGTTGATGAAATCCTCCATGTGTTGTGTTATAAACAAGATTATTTTCTGCAATTATAAAACTGCTTCCTTCATCAAAATAAATTCCCCAGCCACCATACCAGTAACCATAAATATCATGAAAAATATTATTTGTTATTAAAGTCCCTTCCTGAATTCCAAGTGTATATATTCCACCCATATCACTTAAAATTGGGCCATCTCCATTACTCTTTTTACCTATATGATGAACTTTATTAAATTTAACAATATTACCACCAGCAAGTGATTTACCATATCCCCATGTCCATCCAATACTTATTCCAGTATAATAAAAATCATAAATCTCATTTTTCTCAATAATATTTTCATAACTTTGGCCTATCCATATACCAACTGCACTATGAAAAATAATTCCTCCATCTTTAATAATACAGTTATTTATTTCATTTCCATAAGTTTGTAAATTCTTTTCATCTCTTACAATTCTTTCTCCTATTTTTATTCCACCTGCCCCAATATCATAAATTTTACAGTTTATAATTTTATTATTATGGCATCCTTTACCAAATTCAATTCCATAAGTTCCTATATGTGATATTTCGCAGTTTTCAAATTTACAGTTTCTTATACCTTCACATATTATTGCTCCAGGAACTTCAACTGCTGCCTGTGCAAATCCACCAACATTTTGGCCTCTTAAACTCTTTTCAATAAAATACCATTCTGTATGGGAAAAAGTTAAATTATAAAAATAAATATTTTCAACATATTTATTTTCTTCTGGATTGCCTATAATCTTTAAAACATTTTCAAATTTTGGTGCTATAAGTTCATCTTCCTTATCAATCTTTCCGTAAAAATAAATTAAATTCTTATCAAAATCAAAATACCATCTATCCTTATTAATGAATTCAAATATGTTTTCAATGTAATAAAGGTCGTCTTTCTGAGGTTTATACACACTTCTTTTTTCAAATTCAATAATTCCTTTTTCTTGGTAAATTTCTTTAATAGGTAAGTGTGATTCAACCCATTTACACATAAGAACAATCTCTCCATTTTTAAAATCATGCCATTTTTTAATATCTCCTTTATTGAATTTAAATTTAAAAATCCCTTCATTCCAATTTTTCTTTTCATCTTCTTCACATATACCCGCAACTTTTAAATAACCATTTTTAGGAAATCTTGCCCTATAAATTCTTTTATTGTTTAGCCATAAATTCCTTATTTTTCTATCTATTTTAAAAACAGTAAATTTTTCCCCATCTATTATTTCTTCTCTAAAATTTTTTAATTTTTCGCCAGCACTAATTATAACTTTCTCATTTTCATATGGTTTTATTATGACTGGGAATTCTTCAGTTCCTGAATGTTCTGGTTTTATTTCAATTGGTTTATCTATAAAATATGTCCCTTTTCTTATTAGAATTAAAATCTGCTTTTTTAATTTACCATTGTTTTTCTTTTTAATATTCAAAATCTCATCAATTGCTCTCTGTAAATTTAAAAATGGTCCATCATTTTTAGTTTTTTCAGGAAATCTTCCAGAAAAATTATCATTACCTTCTTTTGAAACATACAAAATTTCTGTATTTTTTAGTTCCATTTTGCCACTCCTTTTAATTTTGTAATTATAATATTAAAAATTTTTATTCCAAAATTTGCAATTTTTACCAAATATGGTATAATAGTTTCATATATGGAACAAAATTTACTTTCAAAAGGAATAGATGTTCTTGAAGTTTTAAGGGAATCGGAAAGTTATTTAACATTTCTGGAATTACAGAAGAAAGTCAAAATTCCTAAAACAACTCTTTACAGGATTTTAAAAACTTTAATAAGTAAAGATTTTGTAATTTATGAGAATAAGAAATATAAACTTGGTTATGGGCTTTTATCATTTACAAAGAAAATAATTTCAGAGATTCCATTAAGGGAGATAGCAAATCCATATCTTAAAAAAATTTGTCAGAAAACAAAAGAAACAGTTGAACTTATTATACCTGTTAATAACGAAATACTATATATAGATAAAATAGAAAGTCCTCAATCAATAAAACTTGTTGCTCAAATTGGTTCAAAATATAAAACACTTCATGCTTCTGCTCCTGGTAAAATTTTACTTGCATATGATAGAAAAGTTTTTGAAGAATTTTTGAAAAAAACAAAACTTGAAAAAATTACTTCAAAAACAATTACAGATAAATATAGATTAAAAAAAGAGATAGAAAAGATAAGAAAAAATGGTTGGTCCTATGATGATGGAGAAGCAAGAATTGATGTAAGAAGGATTGCGGCTCCTATATTTAATTATGAAGGAAAATTAATAGGAATTATAGGAATTGCAGGCCCTTCTTATAGAATAAATGATAAGAAAGTAAGAGAATTTGGTAAATTTTTAAAAGAAGTATGTGATGAAATTTCAGAAAAACTTGGTTATAAAAAGGAGGAGTAAAATGAATGTGATTATAGTAATTTCAGATACTCTAAGAAGGGATTTTTTAGGTTGCTATGGAAATAAATGGATATCTACACCTAATATTGATAAATTTGCTAAAAATTCAATTGTTTTTGATAATGCATATATAGGTTCTTTTCCAACAGTTCCAAATAGACATGAAATTTTAACAGGAAAGTTTACTTTTACATATCACAAATGGGCACCACTTCCTGAAAAAGATATTACAATTCCCAAAGTTTTAAGAGAAAAAAATTATATAAGTATGGGAATTTTTGATACTCCACATCCATTTGCTCCAGGAATGAATTATCAAAGGGATTTTGATGGATGGTTATTAATAAGAGGCCAGGAACATGATAGATATATAACAGAACCAGTTGATATTAAATTGCCTTGTAAACCTGAAAAACTTAGGAATCCTTATACAACAGTAATTCAGTATTTGAAAAATGTATCAAAAAGAGAATATGAAGAGGATTATTTTTGTGCACAGACATTTATTGAAGCAACAAGATGGATAGAGAAGAATTATAAACATGATAAGTTTTTTCTTTATATAGATACTTTTGATCCTCATGAACCATGGGACCCACCAAAATATTTTGTTGATATGTATGATCCAGATTATAAAGGAGAAGAACTTTATTTTTTACCTGAAGACCCTCAACAATTGAAGAATGTAATAAATGAAAATAAGGAAAAAGGGAAAGAGTTGAGAAATAAGATTTTAAAGTTCCTTTATGAAGTTAAAACAGATGAAAAAATAATAAAATTGTGGTTTTAAACAAAGGGGGGCAAGATGAAAATTGAAAAGTGTGTGGTTATTGGTCTTGATGCACCTATAGTTAAAAGTATTAAAAAATATGTTGAAAAAGGTTTAATGCCAAATACAAAAAAGTTGATTGAAGAAGGTGTTTGGGGAGAAAACTGTCTTGTCCCACATCCTACAATAACTCCTCCAAATTGGACAACAATTGTTACAGGTGCTTGGCCAGGCACTCATGGAATAATTTGTTTCAATCTTTTTAGAAATAAAAATTTAAGTGATAGATATGCTGCTTTTTTTAAGGATGACTGTAAAGCAGAATATATATGGGATTCAGCAGGGAAAATAGGGAAAAAAACAATACTTTTAAATTATCCAAGTACCTGGCCAAATGCTGTTGGAAATAATGGAATACAAATAGGTGGTGCTGGTCTTGCAATAAATGAATATAGAACAGAAACAAAAATAGAATGGTCTTATACTTGTGATTTAAGTGCTGATTTACTTTTTACAACAGAAGAACTTCCACAGGCAACATTAATAGAAATAAAAGAAATAA
>CAZCUO010000083.1:0-11450 GCA_964502135.1 uncultured bacterium | reverse complement strand
AAGAAAATTATCCTATTCAAATTATTCAGAAAATCTATTAAAAATGATAAAATTTTAAAAACAATAAAAATCAATAATGGAGAAGATTAATAAAATAAAAGCGAAAGAAGATTTAATAAAGAAAATTAAAAAGAAAGAGCCATCTTTTCAGAAAAGATTTCATAAAATTCTTCAAAGAATTGTAAAAGAATTTCCTCGCCTTAATTCGACAAAAAAAATTGTTAACTTCTATAGAAGACATATAACTGAAAGTCCGGATTGGATACTTTTATTTGATTTTGTTAGAGATGACAATGGAATAAATCTATTGTTATGGGATATTATTACTCATAATGAATATGACCAAGCGAAAATAAACATTTTAAGAAAAAAGAAAAGAAATAGGAACTGGATAAATAAGATTTCAAAATTAACAGAAATAGAGATAGAAGAAGTAGAGGTTGAGAAGATAAAAGAAGAAGAAATTGATAAAATTGATGGATTCTTCCCTGGAAGAGATATGTGGTTTTATACTTTAGACCCTCCTATAATAGGTAGTAATGAAGATTACTTAGACCAATTTAAAGAAGTTGATTTAGAACCTATTTTTACAGAAGAACAAATATGTGCTTTAAATGAAACTTCTCCCCTTCTATTACAGGGAAGCAGTGGAACAGGAAAAACGCTAATTCTTTTGTATCATCTCAAGAATTTAAAAAAACATTATCCAAATGCTGAAGTTTGTTTTATAACCCTTTTAAATGGTGTAGCAGAGGAAGTTAAAGAAGAATTTGGCTCACGAATCAAGGGGATTAAAAACATTAATTTTAAAGGTATATATGAGGTATTTTGGGAAATAGTAAATAAATACTCTGGAGGCTTTGATAAATTTGATGAAAATAAGTTAATAGATTATAAAAAATTCTGCGAAAATTGGCATAGAGAAAGAAAAGGACAATTTGATTTTCCTTCAGACCTTTTATGGGAAGAAATTAGAGGGATATTATTAGGGAGTAGTAAAAAGAAAAAGTTATCAAAAGAAGATTATATAAATAAAATTGGTAAAAGAGAAAGTAATTTTGAAATTGAAGAAAGAGAAGATGTTTACAAAGCATTTGAGAATTATTTAGAATGGAAAAAAGAAAATGGTTTCTGGGATCATGCTGACCTCGCCTGGAAATGTTTAGAAATTACTAAAAATAAAAATATTAAACTTTATGATGCAATAGCAGTAGATGAGGTTCAAGATTTAACCGAAAGAGAAATTAGCGTGTTAATAAATTTATGTAGAACTTCTTATATGTTTTTTGCAGGAGATGTAAACCAGAAATTATTTCCAAGTGGTTTTAGATGGCATTTTGTAAATAAAGCAATTGAAAGTGTTACTGATAGAAACCCTCATAAAAAAGAAATCACTTTGAATTATAATTTAAGATGCACACCTAAAATAGTTGAGTTAGGAAATCTATTTTTGGAAAAAATAGGAGAAATTGAAAAAAGGGAAGATTTAAAGCAAATTGCTAAATCCCAAAATTATTTTCCTTGGAGTTTTGAAAATGAAGAATGTATTAATATGGCGTTAGTAGATTCCCCAAAAAAGGTGGAAGAAATTGTTTCAAAAATATGGGATCTCCCAAATAGAGTTATCATTTACCCAACTGAAGAATTAAAATTAAAGAATAAAAATTTCACTTTTACATTGATGGAATTTAAAGGTCTTGAAAGAGAAAAAGTTGTTCTTGTAAATTTTTTCCATTGGGCAAACCAAGAAAGTGAAAAGAATAGATATAATTGGGAAAAAAATTTGTTTTTTTTACAAAGATTTTATGTTGCTATAACAAGAAGCATAAAGGAACTATGGTTTATTGATTGTTGTAAACCCCCTGAGTGGATAGAAGAAAGGATAACATATAAAAACACTGAAGAACTTTCCAAATTACAAGAAGTTAGTCCAGATGATTGGGAAGAAGCGGGTTTATGGTATGAAAGGAGAAATAAAAAAGAGGCAAGTATAGAAGCATTTAAAAAGGCAGCAGAAGGATATGAGAAAGTAAGTAATTATAAAAAAGCAAAAGAAAACTATGAAAAAGCAGAAATATGGGACAAATACGCAGAAATGTGTGAAAAAATGGGAGAGTTTGAAGAAGCAGCAAGAACATATGAGGTAAAACTGAAATACTATGAAAAAGCAAAAGAAAATTATAAAAAAGCAGAAATATGGGATAAATATATAGAGATATGTGAAAAAATGGAAGAATATGAAGAGGTGGGAAGAGTATATGAAGAAAAATTAAAGGATTATGAAAAAGCAAAAAAATACTATGAAAAAGCCATTATAAAGTATTATAAAGAGAGTAATTTTGTGAAAGTTAGGGAAATATATGAAAATTACTTTCGCCATAAGATTGATTACATAATATTGCATCCCTTTTTAGGGAAATTTAAAAGATTGGCTCAAGAAGAAAAAGAACTATTTCTACTTTATTATAAGTCATGCGAAAAATTATTCTTACCTATTAAACTTTCTAAATACAAAAAAATTTACGAGAAATTGACCAAAATTTAATTAAAAAAGTTTCTTATACCTTTTTTGAGGAAAATTATATATTCAATTTCTATTTTTTTTATTTGAGTTTGATATCAATTTTTGAAGTAAAACAATACCTCCTAATGTAAGTGCAATTTTTTTCCATTGCCAATCATAACTATCTTCCATATCTTCCTCTTCTTCATACTCGTCTATTTCTTCTGAATAAGTTGTTGAAGAATTTATTGACTGACAAAGAGTCCCTTTATTTTTATCTTTGAAAGTATTTTGTGAAAATGTTATATCCAACTTTTTCAATTCTCTTTCTGCTATTATATTCTCACAAATAGTGTAAGCAATTAACCAAACTGCTAACATTATTATGAATAATATGAATAATCCTATCATTATGAGTAATATAAAACCCATCAAACCCCCTTTTGAAATTTTAAAATATTTTCCTTTTATTCCTCACTTTTAAATTATACCATTTAATTTCAAAATTTTTCAATAGAAGAATTTTATATGTACCTAAAATTCCGACATAAAAATTTTTTTTAATTCACCTCTTTCTAATAATAATTTTTCAACTTTTTCTCTCCTTCCTAATTTTTTTACTAACCTCCGAAGTTCACAAATCATTGGCAGACAATGGATTAGAGGGGGCTGGGGGAATAGGACTCGAACCTATACGCCGGGATCCAGAGTCCCGTGTCCTACCAGTTAGACGATCCCCCAGTTTATTCTTTTTTCCTCAATATAATTTTATATTCATTATCTTTTTTTGTCAGTATTATATGGCCTTCCCTTGCAAGCCAGCCAAGACCCATTATAAGTAAATCTCTTTCTCTTCCAGTTGCCTCAATTAATTTTGATAATGTTGTTTCATTGTACTTTTCAAGATACTGCCATATTTCTCCTGCAACTATACCTATTTCTGTTATCATTTTACCTCCTTGCTTTTATTAATTTTACAATTTTTCTCCTTTTTTGTGAAGTGTTCCACATCTTGGACATCTACTTATTTCTTTATTTATACTATCAATATATTCATAAAAACATAAAGGACATTGCCACAAATTATTTTCATTTATACTTTTAAACTTTTTCTTGTTTTCCCAAAATAGCCAAATGAATAAAATTGTAACACTTATTGATAAATAAAGACAACAAGCCATGTCAATAGGTATTTTTATCATTTCAATTTAAAAATAAAAGTTATTATACCCCAAACATCTTTATCAGTAATTGCTGGTTCAAAAATCCATCGTTTAAAATTTTCCTCAGCATATAGGTCAATTTCCGGAAATCCAGATGACATAAAAATTTCTGTCTCAGAAATTCTACCTTCAGGATTAACCCAAAATTTAATTTTAACTTTTCCCTCTATCCCTTTTTTTTGAGCCCACAATGGATATTCAATTTTTTCTTTATAAATAATTTTTCTTTTACCAATTGGACCTTCAATTATTAAAGTTTCATCCTCTTTCCCTTTTTGTTCTTCATAAGTGCTTGAAGGGGGTAAGTTTATTTTAAATTCATATTTTTCAATATCTAATTCAAGTTTTGCTTGAACTTCAAATTTTTTTTCTTCTCCAATACTAATTTCAGGTGCAATATTTTCAGATTTTGCTTCATTAAAGATAGTGATTTTCTCTTTCCCTAAATCTTTCTCAATTTTTTTTACAATCAGATTTTTCCCAATATCCATACTTTTTGTTTCAAAATTATTGTAAATTAAAACCTCTATAGGTTTAATTTTTTTGGGTGGTGGAGGTAAAAAAATTGAAATAAAAGAAATACCAAATAAATGAATTGAAAAACTTAGTAAAAGTGATTTTATAAATACATTATTTTTATTTTTCATTTTCAAAATTCTGGCATTGTAGCAATTGCAATTTTATCAATACCACATTTCCTCGCTAAATCCATAACACTTACAACTATTCCATGTTTGGTATCTTTGTCCCCCTTTATCACAACAATTATCTCTTTTCCATTATTTTTTATCTCTTCTTCAAAAATATTTTTCAGTTTAACTAAACTTACTGGTGTGCCTCTATAAAAAATTGTGCCATTTTCAGAAATATCAATAAATATTTCTTTCTCTTTAATAACCTCAGTTGTTTCTGCTTTTGGTAATTTTATTTTTATACCAGGTTGCATTATGAAACTTGAACTTAACATAAAAAATATAATTAATTGAAAAACCATATCAATTAAAGGAGCAAGATTTATTTCCCCTTTTGTAATATTGTAGTGTTTCCTAAATCTCATACTTTAATTTTACTTTTTTTCTTTCTAAATTGCAAAGGGAAAGAGGTTTGACGAGTAAGGCAAAAAATAATAAAATTTTTAAAAAGGAGAAAAGATGAAGAAAGTAAAGGTTTTAATAACAGAGCCATTTGAGGATGAGGGAAAAGAAATATTGATTAAAGAGGGGTTTCAAGTTGAAGAAATTGGTAAAATATCAAAGGAAGAATTGTTGAATATTATACCTAATTATGATGTTTTAATTGTAAGAAGTGGAACAAAAGTAACAAAGGAGTTAATAGAAAAGGCAGAAAATTTAAAAATAATAGGAAGAGCAGGAGTTGGTCTTGATAATATTGATATAAAAGCAGCAACTGAATATGGTATTATAGTGATGAATGCTCCCGAAGGTAATACTATTTCTGCAGCAGAACATACAATTGCTCTTATTTTTTCACTTGCAAGAAATATACCAATAGCAAATCAGACATTAAAAAGCGGGAAATGGGAGAAAAAAAAATTTGTTGGAACAGAACTTTATGGAAAAACACTTGGTATTATTGGACTTGGTAGAATAGGTAAAAGAGTCGCACATCTTGCAAAAGGAATTGGTATGAAAGTTATAGGATATGACCCTTATGTAAATGAGGAAGAGATTAGGGAACTTGGAATTACAATGGTAAATTTTGAAGGAGTTCTTAAACAAGCAGATATTCTAACATTCCATTTGCCACTTACAGAAGAAACATATCATATGATAAGCGATAAAGAATTTGAAATTATGAAAGATGGTGTAATGATAGTTAATTGTGCAAGGGGTGGTATAATAGATGAAGAGGCACTTGTTAGATATTTAAAAAAAGGAAAAATAAAAGGCGCTGCTTTAGATGTTTTTGAAAAGGAACCTATTGAAAATTCTCCACTTTTTGAGTTTGAAAATGTAATTGTAACACCACATCTGGGAGCATCAACAAAAGAAGCGCAGATTAGTGTTGCATGTCAACTTGCAACCCAAATTGTTGAAGCAATAAATAAAAAAATAGTTAAAAATGCAGTAAATTTCCCTTGTATAGACGAGAAATCTCAAGAAAAATTAAGGGGGTATCTTTCACTGGGAGAAAAAATAGGAATTTTTTTAAGACAACTTTTTGATGGGGATTTTAAAGTGATAGAAATTACATATTCAGGAGAAATAACTAATTATGACCTTTCTTTATTAAGAGCAAATATACTGGTTGGTTTATTTAAAGATGAGAAGAAAATAAATGTAGTTAATGCTTTACTAATAATGAAGGAAAAGGGAATAAAATTGATTGAGAAAAGAGAAAAAATGGGAGAAGAATTTACAAACCTTATAAGTGTTGAAATAAAAAATTCAAAAAGTGTATCTGTTGCTGGAACACTTGTAGGGAATGAAGCAAGGATTGTAAAAATTGATGGTTTTTCAGTTGAGGCGGTTCCAGAAGGAGTCCTACTTGTCTGTTATAATGAAGATAAACCTGGTATTATGGGCCATATTGGAACAGTTCTTGGACAAAAAGGTATAAATATTGCTTCTATGACACTTGGAAGAAAGGAAAAAGGTGGGCCTGCTATAACAGTTTTAAATCTTGACCAAGAAGTTGACATGGAGGTATTATATAAAATAAAGGAATTTCCAGCTATTAACTCGGTCAGACTGGTAAGGATATAAAAAAATGGAAAATAATAAAATTAAAAATAAAAATAATAAAAAAGTTAAAAATAAAAAGAGGAACCTTTGTTTTTTCAATTTAACTTTTCTTAAACTATTCCTACCTGTCTGCCGGGCTGGATAATTCCTTTACTTTTTAAAGTAAAGGAGGCAAAAATGCCAAACACAATAAATACATTTAGATTGGTTTTTCCATGGTTTATTCTATGGGGAGCAATTTCAATACTTGTTGGATACCTATGGAGGAAATTTATTGGTGAGAGAGCAATAAAATCTGCAGAAAAAAGAGCAAAAGAAATAATTAAGGAAGCAGAGGATATTGCATTAAAAAAGAAAAGAGAAATAGATATTGAGGCTAAAGAATTGCTTTATAGATTAAGAAGTGAATTTGAAAAAGAAACTAAAAACAAAAGGAAAGAATTACAGTTTCAAGAAAAAAGATTGCAACAAAAAGAACTAACAATTGAAAGAAAAGCAGAGATTCTTGAACTTAAAGAGGCAGAATTATTAAAAAGAGAAAGAGAAATTCAAAAGAAAGAAGAAGAACTGAAAAGTAAAGAGGAGGAATATTTAAAATTAGTAGAAGAAGAAAAGAAAAAATTGGAAGTAATTTCTGGAATGTCAAGAGAAGAAGCAAAAAATCAACTTTTAAAATTAATGGAAGAGGAAGCAAGGAAAGAAGCAATAAAATTACAACAGAAAATTGAAGAAGAGGCAAGAGAAAATGCTGAAAGAAAAGTAAAAGAAATTCTTTTAACAGCGATGCAACGTCTTGCACCGGAAGAAGCAACTGAAAGTGTTGTATCTGTTGTAAGTTTGCCTTCAGATGAGATTAAGGGAAGAATAATCGGGAGGGAAGGTAGAAATATAAGAGCATTTGAAGCAGCAACAGGAGTTGACCTTATTGTTGACGATACTCCTGAAGCGGTCACAATTTCATGTTTCAATCTTTACAGGAGAGAACTTGCAAGAATTGCTCTTGAAAAATTGATACAGGATGGAAGAATTCATCCTGCAAGAATAGAAGAAATAGTTGAAAAAACAAAAAAAGAACTTGAAGAACAAATTATTGAGGAAGGGAAAAAAACACTTATTGAAGTTGGTATAGAAAATGTCCATCCTGAAATTATAAAATTACTTGGAAAATTGAAATATAGAACAAGTTTTGGTCAAAATCTTTTAATACACAGTAAAGAATGTGCTTTTTTGGCTAGTATTATTGCTGCTGAACTTGGATATGACCCCAAAATAGCAAAAAGGGCTGCTTTATTCCATGACTTAGGAAAAGCAGTTGACCAAGAAGTTGAAGGTGCACATCCAGAAATAGGAGGAGAATTACTAAAAAAATATGGTGAATCAGAAGAAGTTGTTCATGCTGCTTTAAATCACCATAAAGATATAGATATAAATTACCCATATACAGCAATTACTCAAGTGGCTGATGCTTTATCAGCAACAAGAACAGGTGCAAGAAGGGATACACTTGAAAAATATTTAAAAAGAATAGAAGAACTTGAAAAAATTGCTTCTTCATTTAAAGGTGTGGATACTGCATATGCAATATCTGCTGGAAGGGAAATAAGAGTAATTGTTAAACCAGATGAAATAAGTGATTCTGAAGCCAAAATACTTGCAAAAGAGATCGCAAAAAAAATAGAAGAACAGATGGAATATATAGGACAAGTTAAAGTCACTGTAATTAGAGAAAAAAGAGAAATTGAATATGCAAAATAATGAATATTAAAAATCTACATGGGTGGGATGTCAATAAGGATGAGGCAGAAAAAATACAGGATGAATTGAAAAACAAAGTAATTATAAAACCATTAAAAGATGAAATTAAAATAGTTTGTGGTATAGATAGTGATTATTTAGAAGAGAAAATTAAAACGTGTGCGGTTGTTCTTGAATATCCAAGCCTTAAAATACTTGAAATAATAGAAAATCAAGGTAAAGTCAAATTCCCTTATATACCCGGATTTCTTGCTTTTAGAGAAGGTGAAAATATAATTAAAACAATTGAAAAAATAGAAAAAAATGTAGATGTTTTTATTTTGGATGGCCATGGAATTGCACATCCTAAAAAATTTGGTCTTGCTTCACATATTGGTGTATTAATTGAAAAACCAACAATTGGATGTGCTAAAAAATTATTATTTGGATATTATTCTGAACCACCAAATTTTCCACTCGCCTCTACTTTTATAAAGGATAATGAAGGTGAAATTATAGGACATGCTTTAAGAAATTATACTGGTTCTATTATTTTTATTTCTCCAGGAAATTTAATTGATTTTAAAGATTCTTTAATTTTGATTATAAAATGTCTTAAAGAAGAATATCAATTGCCCTATCCTCTATATCTTGCTCATAAATACTCAAAAATTTCAAACTAAACTTTTCTCTTTTTTCAATTCTTCAACTATTTTTTTATTCAAAATACAACCAGGGTCAGGAGCAGTAAAATCACCAAAATATGCATATGCGCGTGCAACACATCCACCACAAACAGAAAAATATTTTCCTTTACAACCATATCTTTCAGGATGATTTCTTCTATCTCTTATTATATTTAAAACTTCGGAATTTTCCCATACATCAATTAAATTTTCTTTTTTAATCTGGCCGTCTTTCTTCATATTTCCAATATAGACATTTGGCATAAAAACACAAGGGGTAATACTTCCATCTGGTTGAATTGCTATATATGCTCTTCCTGCTCCACAACCACCTATAAGTTCAACAAGATTTTCAAGTTTTTTAGTATTCCCTGAGGAAAAATGTCCAAGAATTGTCAATTCTCCATATCCTAATTCATACATCTGCTTACAATATCTTCCAAATTGAGGGGCTGTTGTAAGTAATGATTCTTTTCCAGATTTTAGATCCTCATAAAATAACTTAAATAATTTTTCTCTTTCTTCACATGTTAAATCATTAGAAAAATCACCTCTTCCACAAGGTATATAATTATATAAAACAACTTTTCTTATTCCAAGTTCATCTCTTAATTTAATCATTTCTGGTATTTGGTTTTTTAAAATAGCATTTTCTCTTGCAACTGTAAATGAAATACACACCTTATCTGCTTCTCCAACTTCTATTAAATTTTTAATTCCATTTAATGCCTTCTCAAAAGCCCCTTTAACCCCTCTAAATCCATCATGAATTTCTTCACTTGCTCCATCTAAACTTACTCCATAATATGCAAATCCGATTTCCTTTAATTTTTCTGCAACCTCTTTTGTTATAAGTGTTCCATTTGTATTTATTGACATATAAAGGCCTGCTTGTTTTCCTATTTTTGCAAGTTCCCAAAAAACAGGGTCAATCAATGGCTCTCCACCAGCAAATGCAAAAGTAGGTATATTTGTTTTAACTATCTCTTCCATAAGAGTTATTTTTTCTTCTCTTGTAAGTTCTTTTGGTAATCCCTTTGATAAAACTCCTGCATCTTCATAACAATGTTTACATCTTAAATTACATTTACCTGTTATATTCCATACAACCATAAGAGGTTGAGCAAAAACAAGCGGTTCTCTAACACCAAATTTTACAATTGTTTCCGCAACATTCAATATTGACTTTTTTATAACAGGATTTTTTATCGTATTCTTTAACTTTGTTCTTTCAATATCAAAAATTTTGCATATATGGTCAAAAATTATATATGGAACAACTGTTTCTCTATCTTTCAACATTCTTTCAAATAAACTTCTTGTATCTGAACTAAATTTCTCCACAAATTCTTCAAGTTTTGTAACCCCATTTTCATTTTTCTGTAAATATTTAGAAATGACCTTTTTTGTAAGAGAACTATTTAAAATTTTGTAAAGAGAACCATTTTTTAGATTTTCAGATAATTCGTTTGGATTAAAGGGGAATTTATTTAAATTCCAAAGTCCCATTTTCCACCTCCTTTTTCAAAATTCATTCAATTGTTGCCTCTTTGAGTTTAATATTTGTTTCTTTTAGTATTTTCCTTATTGTCTCATGGCTTATTTTTTCAATTATTTTATTTTCCTCAAGATATCTTTTAAGTTTATGTAAAGTCCAAGTTGAAAATAAAAGTCCAAGTTTTCTTGGAGGAATTTTTGCAATTTCAATTATTTTATTTTTAATATCTTCTGTAATTTGTTTCCTTTTTCCTGTTTTTGGTGAATTCAAAATTATATCTATTCCATCTTTATTATATCTTTTAATCCACTTTCTTAAATGATTAGGGTGTAAATGGACAATTTTTGAAATCTCACTAATCTTATATTTATGAATCCCCGAAAGAATTATTGCATGAACTCTTTTTTTAATATATTCCTCTTCTTTCTTTAAAATTTCATATAAATTTTTTACATCCTCTTTTCTTATATTAGCAAATAATAAACGTGCCATTTAACCTCCTTTTTTGAAATTATTATACCATTTTTTTTGAAATTTGTTAACCTATTTTATAAATTTGAAAAGTCAAAAGTATTTTGCCAATCCATAAATCCATTGTCTCTCAACAATCCCCCAATCCCACCTACGAGGTGGGATAAAAGGGAAGTGAATGGTGAGTTTTTAATAGATAGGAAGTATTAAAACTCAATCCCTTTTCTTGCCTTTATTCCTTTATCATATGGATGTTTTATTTTTTTTATTTCACTTACAAGGTCTGCTTTTTCAATTATTTTTTCTGTAATATATCTTCCTGTTAAAATAAGTTCAATATTCTCTGGCTTTTCTTCCATTATTTCTATTATTTCCTCTTCCTTTAAAAAACCATCCCTTAAAGAAATTAAAATCTCATCACAGACAACAATATCATAATTTTTCTCTTTATAAATTTTTTTGATAAATTCAATTCCTTTTAAACATTCTTCTCTTAATTTCTCTTTTTCTACTTTTTCAAAATGTGGATGCTCTTTTGCAAAACCAAATACATCAACTCCAATTTTTTTCAATATTTTAAACTCTCCATATCCCCATTTTTCTGGATTTTTATGAAAATAGATATAACAT
>CAZCUO010000082.1:0-3818 GCA_964502135.1 uncultured bacterium | reverse complement strand
TCCTGTTGAAGCAGAAATTTATTCAGGTGAAGGGATAGGTCAAATTATATTTATTTCTTCTGATGAAATTTGTGAAAGGTCATATAAGGATTTAAAAGGAAAATATGATAAAGCAAAAGGTATACAAATTTCAAAATAAATTATTTACCTATACAGAAATTAGAAAATATCTCATCAAGAACTTTATCAGAAAATTTATTTCCTGTAAGTTCATCAATCTCATTCAATGAATTTTTTAAGCATTCAGCAATAACCTCAGGCATATCTTCATTTTGTGCCTGTTCAATATAAAATTTCACCATATTTATTTTTTTCTCCTGTCTTAAATTCAAATATATCGCATCCGTTTTAATTTCTCCATAACCATTATAAATAATCTCCCACAATTTATTTTCAATTTTGTCAATACCTATCTCATTTTTTATTGATGCCATAACAATTTTATCCTCATCAATCATATTTTTTACTTTTTCAATTTCAATTTTCAGAGGAAGGTCAATTTTATTTATTACCACAATATATGGCTTTTCTTTAATATTTTCTATTAACCTATAATCATATTCATTCAATCTTCTACTCCCATCAAGAATTAATATATTTATTTCTGATTTTTTCATCCAACTAATTGCTTTTTCAACACCAATTTTTTCAATCTTACTCTTTGCTTCTCTTATGCCTGCGGTATCTATAATATTTACAGGAACACCTTTAACATTTACCACCTCAACAATTGCATCTCTTGTTGTACCAGGAATCTCTGTAACTATTGCTCTTTCTTCCTTTAAAAATGCATTCAATAGACTTGATTTACCAACATTTGGACTTCCAACAATTGCAACATTTATACCTAACTGAATTATTTTCCCTTTATTTGCCCTTGAAAGAAATTCTTGTAGTTCTTCAACAATTTTTTTTAACTGACTTTTTATATCAAATTGATATTTTTCAACATCTTCTTCTTCAGGAAAATTAATTTTTGCTTCAATATTTACAAGAATATCAAATATTTTTTCTCTTATTTCAGAAATAAAATTACTCAAAGAACCTTTTAATTTTTTTATTCCAATTTCAAGAGATGTCTCTGTTTTACTATTTACAATTTCAAGGACACTTTCTGCTTGTGTTAAATCAATTCTCCCATTTAAAAATGCTCTTTTTGTAAATTCTCCTGGATAGGCAAGTCTTGCACCTTTTTTAATACATAAATTTAATACTTCCTTTAATGGAATAATCCCTCCATGACAATTAATTTCAGCCATATCTTCTCTTGTATAGGTTTTTGGCTTTTTCATTATAGTTAATAGAACTTCATCAATTACTTTTCCATTGTCAACAATATGTCCATAATGAATTGTGTGAGAAGGTATTTTTTCAATATCAAGTTTTTTCTTTTTAAATGGGTCTTTACCAGGAACAAAAATTTCTTCTATAATTCTAAAAGTATTTTCACCACTTAATCTTACAATTCCAATCCCACTTATTCCAAAAGGTGTAGAAATAGCACAAATTGTATCTTTTTCCATATAATTTATTTTACCTTTAAAAATTGGTAAGCAGAAATATGCATCTTAAAAGTTGATTTGGTAAGATTGGAAAAACAAGGTATGAATCAATTGAAAAATCTATAATAAAATTTTCAACTTCCTCATTCATCTCAGTTATAAGAAGCAAAATTTTTGAATTGTTAAATTTTTCTTTCAATATTTTTACAATCTTTTTTATAAGATAATCACATTTATCAAGTTCAACAACAAATACATCAGGAGATTCAACTTTTTCAATCTCATTAAATATTTTTTCATCAATTAAAAATCCATCTGCTACATATCCATAATTTCTCAATATCAATAAATATTTTTCAAGCAATATCTTTTCTTTCATTAATAGAAAAACTTTTTTTTCTTTCTCCATATAAACTTAAATTCAAATTTCTAAAAAATCTTCTTACTAAAAGTTTAAATTAAAACAAACTAATAGTCAATAAATTTTTTAGAAACTATTAGTATATTATAACAAAGGTGAGAATAAATTATAATTAAAAAATGGAAAAATTCTACAAAGATATTGGAGAAAGGATAAAAAGAATAAGAAAAACGAAAAATTTTACACAGGAAGAACTTGCATGGAAAACAAACTTAAGTCCAAATTATATAGGGCTTATTGAGAGAGGTAAAAAGAGACCAAGTATTGAAACATTAAGAAAAATATCTGAAGTGCTTGAAGTTCCCATTTCTTACTTTTTTGAAGAAGTAAATTATAAAATACCCGAAGAAGACATACTCATAAAAAAGATAAGTTCAATACTTAAAGATACTTCAGAAAAAGAAAAAAAGCAAATATATAAATTTTTAAAATCAATCATTAAAAGAAAAACCTAAACTTCCTTCCTGTTGTAAAAAGTCATTTATTTATATTACAATTTAAAGTATGGGAGAAATAAAAAGTATCTATCCTGTTAAAATTTTCTGTGGACTTATTTATAAGGAAGAAGATATAGTTGAAAAAACAAAATTAAAATTAAAAGAGATATGGGGAGAAATTGACATAGAGGAAGGCCCTTTTATATTTGATTTCACTAATTATTACCAAGAGGAAATGGGGAAAAACTTAAAAAGAAAATTTATATCATTTGAAAAACTTTATATTCCTGAAAATGTTTATGAATGGAAAATAATTACAAATGGGATTGAAAAAAATTTCAGTGAAAATGGCAAAAGGAAAATAAATATTGACCCTGGATATATTGATAGTTGCAAGGTTATTCTTCTTTCTACAAAGGATTATTACCACAGAATTTATATTGGAAAGGGGATTTATGCGGAATTAACACTATATTATTCAAAAGGAAAATATAACTTTTTAAATTGGACATATCCTGATTATAGAACCGAAAACTATATCAATTTTTTTGTAAAAATGAGGGAAAAATATAGAAAGCAAATTTTAAATTTGAAAAATGAGTAAAATGTGGATAAGAATATTGATTGACTTTTTTATAATTATTTTTGTTTTAACTTTAATAGTTGGTGCAAGGGCTATTATGCCACCAAGATTAGGAATTTACTTAACTCCAAAAGATATAGGTCTTCCTTATGAAAACATAATTTTAAAAACAATTGATGGAAAAAAACTGAAAGGTTGGTTAATTTATTCTGAAAAAAGTAAAGGAATAATTATATGTCTTCATGGTTATCCAGCAAATAAATCAGATATATTATCAGTTGTTGAATTCCTTTACCCTGATTTTTCCTTACTATTATTTGATTTTAGAGCCCATGGAGAAAGTGAAGGAAAAGTTTGTTATTTTGGTCTAAAAGAATATATGGATGTTAAAAGTGCAATTGATTATATTAAAAGTGATAAAAAAACAAAAAATTTAAAAATAGGTATATGGGGATACTCTTTTGGAGGCGCTGTTGGAATTATATCTGCCTCAAAATATAGTGATATAAAATGTGTTGTAAGTGATTCTTCCTTTGCAAATTTTCCTGATATGGTAAAAAATTATTATAAAAATTTAGGACCTTTAAAATATATCTTTTCTTCTTTTTCAATCTTTCTTGGTAAATATATTTTTAGAAGTGATTTTAAATTAAATAGTCCTGAAAACTTTATAAGTAATGTAAAATGTCCTATATTGATAATACATTCAAAAAATGATGAATTTGTTCCATTTTCCCATGCTCAGAAATTATATGAAAGAGCAAATCAACCAAAAGAAATTTATGTTGTGGAAGGTTCACATACAGGACTTGATAGAGCATATACAGACCAATATAGAGAAAAAGTAAAAAATTTCTTTAAAAAATATTTAATAT
>CAZCUO010000081.1:0-4650 GCA_964502135.1 uncultured bacterium | reverse complement strand
GATTAAAAAAGCATTTCAGTATCAGGTTGAAAATATAGGTTTTTCTTTTGTAGAAATTCTTTCGGCATGTCCTGTTAACTGGAAAATGGATCCAATTGAAGCAATGAAATGGATAAGCGAAGTTATGAGTAAATATTTTGTTTTGGGTGTTTATAAAGACAAAGGAGGTAAATAATGTTTTTTCTTCCATTTTCTATAATCTTGCTTTTTATATTTCTTATTTTGCTTTTACCTATTTTCCTTTTCATAATCCATATTGAAATTATAAGAATTGCTTTAAGTAAAATTGGATTACCACCTTTTACTGCCTTTTTGATTTTACTTTTATCTCTAATTGGAAGTGGGATAAATATACCAATTTATACAAGAGAATCAACAATTATTCCTCCACAAAGAGATCTATTTTTCTTATTTCAACCTTTTGGAATGCCATTTTTTTCTGGAGAGCAAGTTATAGCAATAAATGTAGGTGGAGCAATTATTCCTTTAATTTTATGTCTTTATTTATTACCAAAAGCACCTTTATTGCCGACTTTGTTTGCAACAATTATTTCAACTTTTATATGCTTTAAACTATCAAGAATTGTCCCAGGGCTTGGAGTTACGATACCTGCTTTAATTCCACCAGTTGTTGCTGTTTTACTTGCTTTTTTACTTTCCCCTTCTAATAAAATCCCTGTTGCATATATTTCAGGAGTTCTTGGTGTGCTTATAGGGGCTGATTTACTTAATTTACCAAATTTACCTCCTTATCCAGGAGTGATGAGTATTGGAGGTGCAGGTGTTTATGATGGTATTTTTCTTGTTGGCATAATATCAGTTTTACTTGCTTAAAATGGAAAAGAAGAAACCTTTAAAATATTGGAAAGACGAAGAAAAACCAAGGGAAAAACTTTTAAAAGTAGGAGAACATAATTTGACTGATACAGAACTCCTTGCAATTATTTTAAGAAGTGGAACAAAAGGCCAAACAGCAATTGACCTTGCAAGAAAAATAATTGATAAATTTGGTTCATTTAGAAATATGAGTCAAGTGAGTTTGAGCAATTTTAAAGAAATCAAAGGACTTGGAATAGCCAAGATATGTCAGATAAAGGCAGCGATTGAAATAGGAAGAAGGATGGCAGAAAAGGAAATGATTGAAAAAAAGATAAAAATAAATTCTCCTGACCAAGTTGTTAAATACATAATGCCAAGGTTTAGAGATTTAAAAAAAGAAGTTTTTAAAGTCATTTTTCTTGATTCAAAAAATAGAGTGATTGATATAAAGGAAATAGAGGAAGGAACAATAAATCAAGCAAATCCAATAATAAGGGAAATTTTTTATAAAGTGATAGAAAATTTTGTTCCATCAATTATATGTGTTCATAATCATCCTTCAGGAGACCCAACCCCAAGCAAAGAAGATATTGAATTTACAAAAAGAATAAAACAAGGCGGAGAAATACTTGGAATAAATGTTTTAGACCACATTATAATTGGTGATAATCTTTACTTTAGTTTTGCATCAGGCAGAATAAGTAAAATTTAAAATTTATTCTAAAAAAGAATAGAGGTCGTGAGTGTCAGAAGAAGTTATTTCAATGTTATAAAATTTACCTATATTTAAATTTTTGCTTTTTACATAAACAACACCATCTATTTCAGGTGCATCAAATTCAGTTCTTCCTATAAAATAATCTTTTTCTTTCCTCTCAATTAGAACTTTAATTTTTTTACCTATATATTTTTTTAAATTTTCTCTTGATATATTTGTCTGCTTTTTTATTATAAATCTCAATCTTTCCTCTTTTTCTTTTTCGCTTAATTGTTCTGGTAAATTATAAGCAGGTGTTCCTTTTTCTCTACTATATTTAAAAAAGCCAATCCTATCAATTTTCATATTTTCAATAAATTTAACAAGTTCTTTAAAGTCATCTTTACTTTCCCCAGGAAAACCAATTATAAAATTTGTTCTTATTGCAGAATTAGGTATATTTTTTCTAATTTTTTCAATAAGTTTTTCATAATCAATAATAGGTCTTCCCATTAATTTAAGTATTTTTTTTGATACATGTTGCATAGGAATATCAAAGTATTTACATATTTTTTTACTTTCTCCAATTTTATCAATCAATTTTTCATTTAAGTGTGCAGGGTGCATATACATAATTCTAATCCATTCAAAGTCAAATTTTTCAAGTTCATTAAGTAATTTTATTAAATTTGTTCCATCATTTAAGTCAATTCCATAATTTGTTGTATCCTGGGCTATAAGTATAATCTCTTTATATCCAAGTTTTTCTATATTTTCTGCCTCTTTTAAAATATCATCTATTTTTCTACTTCTTAATGGTCCTCTTAATTTTGGTATAAGACAATAACTACAAAAATTTTCACATCCATCAGAAATTTTTATATATGCATAAGGAAAAGTTGTTATAAGTCGTGGAAATACCTTTTCATTTCTAAAACAGTTTTCTTCTATTCTTACAACCTGTTTTTTATTTTCTTTTATAATATTTAACACTTCTATTGGATTTCCAACACCTACAATACCTTTAACATTTTTAAATTTTTTTAATAATTTCTCTTTTTCCCTTTGAACAAGACATCCCCATATAATCAATTCTTTATTTTTTCTAATAACCATTTTAATATTTTCCTCTGATTCTTTTACTGCATCTTTTATAAATGCACATGTATTTATAATGACCAAATCTGCCTCATCAATTGAATCTGTAATAATAAAATCCTCTTCGCCAATTAAAGCAAGAAGATTTTCTGAATCAACAAGATTTTTAGGACAACCAAGTGATATTAAAGCAATTTTCATTTCTGAAAGGAGACTTATTTAAATTCTTCAAATTCATTATCATTTGGTTGATTATTTTCTTCTGGATTTATTAGAACTTTTCTTGGTTTACCTTCCTGATATGGACCAACAATACCCTCCTCTTCCATTCTTTCTATTAATCTGGCTGCTTTATTAAATCCAATCCTCAATCTCCTTTGTAGCATAGAAATTGAAGCAATCTTTGTTGTTAAAACTATTCTTTTTGCTTGTTCATAAAGTACTTCTTCATCATCATATTCAAGTCCAATCTGTGGTATTTCTATTTCTTCTTTTTCTTTCCTTTCAATTATTTCCATATTATATTCAGGAACTCTCTGTTTTTTAATAAATTCACATACATTTTCAATTTCTTCATCTGTAATATAACTCCCTTGTATTCTAATTAAATTTGAACTCTGTGGAGGTAAAAATAGCATATCTCCTCTACCAAGTAATTTTTCAGCACCAATTCTATCAAGTATTGTTCTTGAATCAAATTTAGAAGTAACTTGGAAAGAAATTCTTGAAGGTAAATTTGCTTTTATAACTCCTGTTATAACATTTACAGATGGCCTTTGAGTCGCTAAAATTAAATGAATTCCTGCTGCTCTTGAAAGTTGGCTTAGTCGTATAATACTATGTTCTATTTCATTTTTTGCAATACTCATTAAATCAGCAAGTTCATCAATAACAACAACTATATATGGTAATGGATTTTCGTTATTTGAAATATTATATGCCTCAATATTTCTAACTCTATTTTCAGAAAAAATTTTATATCTTCTGCTCATTTCTCCAATAAGCCATTTTAAAGCATTAACTGCCTTTTTTATATCTACAATAACAGGACACAAAAGATGAGGAAGTCCATTATATAGAGTAAGTTCTACCATTTTAGGGTCAATCATTATAAATTTTACTTCATCAGGGCTTGCTTTATATAAAATTGATATAATTAATGAATTTATACATACAGTTTTTCCAGACCCAGTTGCCCCTGCAATTAAAAGATGTGGCATTATTTTAAGGTCAGTTATAATGGGTCTACCCATAATATCCTTGCCTATACCAAGTGTTAACTTTGATGGAGAACGTTGGAATTCTTTACTTTCAATAATTTCCCTTAAATAAACAATTGATATATCTCTATTGGGAACTTCAATACCCACTGTTGATTTATTTGGTAAAGGAGCAACAACTCTAATCGTTGTAGTTTTTAAGTTCATAGCAATATTATCTTGAATCTTAAAAATTTTTTGAACAGGGATACCTGGAGCAAGTTGAACTTCAAACATAGTAACTCTTGGCCCTTGATTTATCTGCACAACTTCTCCTTCAATGTCAAATTCAGAAAGTGTTTCTTCAATTACTTGAGCATATATTTCAAGGTCTTCTTTTGTTTCTTTTTGAGTTGGACTACCTATTTTTAAAAGGTCAATTGGTGGCAAATTATAAAAAACTTCTTTTTTACGAACATAAATTTTCTTCTCTTTCTTTTTTTCTTTATCTTCAATATCAATTTTTGCTCCATCTGCTTTTTCTTCAGAAATTGGAACTTCAATTTTTCTCTTTTCCTCTTTTTCTTTAATTATTTTTTTCTTTTTCGGTTTTTGAGGAATAACTATTTCTTCTTTACTTGTAAAATAATTTTCATAAATTGCTTTAAATGGTTCAAAATATGTTTTATAACTGAGGCCTATAAAAGAAATACCCAAAATTCCCAGAATGAAAAATACTCCTTTTTCTCCAAAATATTCTTTTAAAAAGGGCGAAAATAAAGTCCCTATAAAACCACCGTCAAAATTTTTTACATCTGATTTTATTGAAAGGAATAA
>CAZCUO010000080.1:0-3125 GCA_964502135.1 uncultured bacterium | reverse complement strand
CAAGTTTTTATTTTCAGAAAAATTATAAGGATTTAATGAGTCCTTGTGCCATATCCTTTTTTCAATTATTGGCTTCCAGTCAAACCATACATGTTTTGCTGAATCAATTGGTCTATATCCACCTATCAAAGATGCGAATTTTTTTGCAATATTTTCATCCTCAAATCTAATGGGTAACACAACACCACAATCTCCTTTTATATCATTGGATGGAGCAAAATCAATATCTTTTATCTCATTTTTTAACTCTTCCATTAATTTCTTTTTATTTTTTCTTAAATCTCTTAAAATTTTATCAAGTCTTCTTAATTGAACCCTCATAATTGCTCCCATAATTTCACTAGCTCTAAATTGAAGACCAACAAATATAGGTATAGAAAACTCTCTTGCGTAAGGCCTAAATGCAGTTCCACTATCATGAAAAATACTTGCTCTTTCATAAATAATTCTATCATCTGTTACAATTGCTCCACCTTCTCCACAACTTATGATTTTGAAATAATTAAAACTGTATGCACCAACATCACCAAAACTTCCAAGACGCTTTCCTTTAAAACTCCCTCCTACCGCCTGAGAACAATCTTCAATAACTTTTAAATTATATTTTTTAGCAATCTTCATTATTTTTTCCATATTACATGGGAAACCTACCATATGAACAGGAATTATTGCTTTTGTATTTTTTGTTATTTTTTTCTCAACATCATCTGGATCAATTGTACATGTTCCATCAACTTCTACAACAACCGGAATTGCTCCAACCATTAAAACACTCGTTGCTGTAGCCATAAATGTATATGAAGGAATTAAAACTTCATCCCCAGGTCCTACATCAACTCCAACAAGTCCACACATCAAAGCAGCTGTCCCTCCCCCAGACATTAATAAAGAATATTTTTTCCCTATTTTTTTAGCCCATTCCCTTTCAAATTTGTAACACTCCTGTAAATGTCCTTTTTTAGGGTCCCCAACCCTGAATAATTGCATACTTTTTATAACCTTCTCTATTTCTTTTAATTCTTCTTTTCCAATCCTGTACATATTTCCTTTTCTTTATAAATATTTAATTCCATATTTGTTATAATGGGTAATTTCTGATATTTTCTTTTTTTCCTTCTTTTGTGGAATTTGATATGCCTTTCCAATAGGTAAAATTATAATAAATCTTTTATTTTCGGGTATCCCAAGAATTTTTTTCGCCCATTCTTCTTTTGGTAATAGATATCCCTCAACCCAACAAGATGCATAACCTAAATCTTCTATTGCAAGTAGCATATTTTCAGTTGTAGCAGATATATCTTCAAGCCAGTATTTACTTTGTGATGGGTCAGCAATAATCCCTATAATAACACTTGCTTCTTTTATAAAAGGTGCAATTTCACCAAGTTTTTCAATTAGATCTTCATCATCAATTACAATAAACTCAAATGGCTGTATATTTCTCCCTGAAGGTGCCAGAACTCCTGCTTCAAGAATTTTTAAAATATCTTCTTTTGGAATATTAACTTTCTGATAACTTCTTACACTCCTTCTTTTTCTGACAACCTCAAAAAACTCCATTTTCTTCTCCTTTTTATTCTATATATCATTTTAAAAATTTAATTTCAACTTTACTTTCACCATAAGGTATTTTAATAAATAAGTAATTTTTTTATAATTTCAAATGAAAAACTTAAAGCACCAATTTTCTTATTTCTTTTATAAAATTTTACAAGAAGACCATCTTTGCTTTCAGAAAAAATATCAAAGAATACAAAATCTTGTTTTATTTTTAGATTTGTTATTTTACTTTTACTCCTCTCTATCCAAAACTTTGTAGTTTTGTCAGGAGTGAAATGTAATATTTTCAAATTTCTCTTTTTATTATCTCAATCATTTTTCTATTGTCTTTTGCAATTACAAATACTTTTTTCAATAACTTCAAAACAATTTATATAATCAAGACCTCTATTTGTCCCAACTATTCCAACTTTTAACTCCATTTTTTTTCCATAATTTAAACTTTTTCATAAATTTCTCTTCCCTTTTTAAGTAATTCTATTGCTTTTAGATGTCTATCATAATATTTTTTTGTTGTTGGTCTCCATACTGTTTGCAAGAAACCATATAGATGTGAATCACTTATATTTTTTTTACAGAAATTTACCAAGAGAGGAAAATTATTCTCTTTTGCCCAATTACTCCCAGTTGGTATTTGGTCATATCCTTTTTCTTCCAATTCTAAAAATGCCCTCACACGTACAATATCATCTCTAAATTCTTCGCCATAATACCAATTACTTTGTAAAACTGATTTTGGCGTCTTATTAAAAAACTCATTTCTATGATGCCACAAATAATCACTCCATATCCATGCTCTTACATTTCTCTTTTCTACTTCATTTACTAAAAAATACAAATCATGCCACCATAAATCAGAATGTCTAACAATAGCATATAAAAAATGTTTTTGATGCTCATAAGTTTCCTCATCCATTCCAAGATGAAAAAATTTTGGTTTATCAAATATTTCAATAACTTCTTCAATAAGGTCTTTACATACCCCATAATAAATATCTGTTGAAACCATTCTTGAATATTTACCGAGCCAATTATCATGAGTAGTTGAAAAATTCAATTTTGGAACTACTTCAATTCCTGAATTTTTAAGTTTTTCTATCTCTCTTTTAATTTCATCTTTACTCCAAGAACCTTTTACTGCAAGTTCAGGATGGGTTTCAAATTTTATTCCCTCACCTATATCAATAACAACCATATTTATCTTTTCTTCAATTATTTTATCAATAATTTTGTTCCAAACATCCTTTTCACATCTTAAATAATCTGTTGAAACAATATCATAAGATGAATATTCAGGATTTTCCCAATCAAGCCACATATTATATCCAAGATGAATTAAATATCCCCAATATTTTTCCATAATTTGACTCCTTTTTATTTAATAATAATCCAAATATCTGATTTCCACATTTCCTTTGGTTTCAATTCTATCTTATTATAAATAAATTCAACAGTAGGTTTATCTCCAAACCATATATATACCATTGAAGTCTTTTCTTTTTCAAAAACAAAATCCAATGTCTAAAATTCCGACATAAGAAATTTTTTAAATTTCCCTCTTTCTA
>CAZCUO010000079.1:0-14927 GCA_964502135.1 uncultured bacterium | reverse complement strand
GGCTAAAACCCAAAGGAATTGACGGGGGCCCGCACAACCGGTGGAACATGTGGTTTAATTCGATGGTACGCGAAGAACCTTACCTGGGCTTGACATCCGCCTGGTAAGAGCTGGAAACAGCGATGACCCACCCTTTGGGTGGGAGGGCGGACAGGTGGTGCATGGCTGTCGTCAGCTCGTGCCGTGAGGTGTTGGGTTAAGTCCCGGAACGAGCGCAACCCTTGCCCGTAGTTACTCGCCCTTAAAGGGCAGCACTCTACGGGGACTGCCCGCGTTAAGCGGGAGGAAGGTGGGGATGACGTCAAGTCATCACGCCCCTTATGCCCAGGGCTACACACGTGTTACAATGGCCGGTACAAAGGGATGCGAAGCCGCGAGGCGGAGCAAATCCCAAAAAGCCGGCCCCAGTTCGGATTGCAGGCTGCAACCCGCCTGCATGAAGCCGGAATCGGTAGTAATCGCGGATCAGCCAGGCCGCGGTGAATACGTTCTCGGGCCTTGTACACACCGCCCGTCACGCCAACTGAGTCGGGGGTACCTGAAGTACCTTATCCCAACCCGAAAGGGAGGGAGGGTATCAGGGTACACTCGGCAAGGAGGGCGAAGTCGTAACAAGGCAGCCGTACGGGAACGTGCGGCTGGATCACCTCCTTTCTAAGGAGTTTTAAAAATTTCGGATACCCCAAATTTTCAAAGAACAGAAAAAGCAAGGGTTTAATTTAAAACCCTTGCTTTTTTTATTTTTATAGGTAAAATAAATAAGAAATGGCTGAAAAAAGAGATTATTATGAAATTCTTGGTGTTTCAAGAGATGCTTCAATTGACGAAATAAAAAGAGCATATAGAGACCTTGCTTTAAAATATCATCCTGATAGAAATCCAGGAAACAAAGAAGCAGAAGAAAAATTTAAAGAAATTACAGAAGCATATGAGGTTTTATCTGATCCTGAGAAAAGAAAAATATATGATACTTACGGCCATGCAGGATTTGGCCCCACTGGATTTGACTGGACTCAAGATTTTTCAAGGGTAAGAATGGATTTTTCAGATTTATTTGGCGACATATTCAGTGATTTTTTTAGAGATATTTTTGGTTCAGATTTTGAAGAAGTAACAAGGACAAAAAGAAAGACAAGAGGTTCTGATCTTGAATATAGGATTTATATAACATTAAAAGAAGCAGCAACAGGAACAGAGAAATATATAAATGTTTCAAGATTTGACGAATGTCCTGTTTGTAATGGGACTGGGAGTAAATCAGGAAAAGGAAAGACAACTTGTCCTACATGTAAAGGAAAAGGTCAAGTTGTAAGAACTTCTGGATTTATTACAATTAGTCAAACATGCCCAAAATGTAAAGGAGAAGGAGAAATTTTATCTGATCCATGTGTTAATTGTAGAGGAACAGGAAGAGTTAGGAATATTCATAAAATTCTTGTGAAAATTCCTGCTGGTATAGAAAATGGAATGAGTTTAAGGTTAAAAGGAGAAGGAGATATAGGACCAAATAAAGGCGAAAGAGGAGATCTTTATATTACTGTTTTCATTGAAAGAGACGAACTTTTTAGAAGAGAAGGTGAAGATATATATTTAGAAGTTCCAATTACAATTACACAGGCAGTTTTAGGAGATGAAATAGAAATACCAACATTAACTGGAAAAGCAAAAGTAAAAATTCCTCCCGGAACACAAAATGGAGCCCTTTTAAGATTAAAAAATATGGGATTACCAAAATTCCATGGATATGGTAAAGGTGATTTGATACTTGAAATAAAAGTTTTAATTCCAAAAAAGTTAACCAGGCAGGAACAAGTTTTATATCAACAATTGAAAGAAATTGAAAACAGAGATAATTATCCAGAAATAAAAAAATTTAAAGAAAAATTATGAGATTTTTACAAATAATCACAACGGTTCCAGATAAAAAAACTGGAATCAAAATTATAAACTTACTATTAAAAGAAAAAATAGTAAGTTGCTGTCAGATAATAGGACCTATTGAGAGTCATTATTGGTGGGAAAAGAGAATTGAGAAAGGCAAAGAATGGATAATTTTCATAAAATGTAAGAAGAAAAATTACAAAAAAATAGAGAAAAAGATAAAAGAAAATCATCCTTATAAAGTCCCAGAGATAATCTCTTTTGAAATATCAAATCTTTCGGTGGAATATAGTAAGTATTTAAAAGAGATTTAAAAAAGGAGGATATTTTGAAATTTTTAAGATTTTTAAAAGATGGGGAAGAAAGATATGGAATTTTTAAAGATGAAAAAGTTTTTGCTATCAAGGGTAAATTGTTTGAATATGAATATTATGAGACAGGAGAAATATATAATTTAGACGAGATTAAATTTTTACCACCTATAGAAGTTCCAAATATAATTGCACTTGGACTAAATTATAAAGAACATGCAAAGGAAGGAGGACATGATAAGATAAGTGAACCTGTTATATTTTTAAAAGCAACAACTTCTATAACAGGTCATCTATCTCCAATAATTTTACCTAAAGAAGCACCAGATGAGGTTGATTATGAATGTGAACTTGTAATAGTTATTGGGAAAAAATGTAAAAATATTAGAGAAGATGAAGCAAAAAATTATATTTTTGGGTATACTTGTGGCAATGATGTGACTGCAAGAGATTTCCAACTTAAAAAAGATAAACAGTGGGCAAGAGCAAAATCATTTGATACATTTTGCCCAATTGGTCCTTTTATAGAAACAGAGATAGACCCAACAAATCTAAATATAAAAACAATTTTAAATGGAAAAATAATGCAGAATTCAAATACTTCAAAAATGATATTTAATCCATTTAAAATAGTAAGTTGGTTATCAAATTATATGACTCTTTTACCGGGAACAATAATTATGACAGGAACTCCAGAAGGTGTAGGGTTTGCAAAAAAACCTCCTGTATTTTTAAAAGAAGGGGATATTGTAGAAGTTGAAATTGAAGGTATTGGTGTTTTGAAAAATTTTGTTATCAAAGAAAAATAAAGTTTTATAATGGAATTATACAGAAAATTCTCTGATTATCTTAAAAAAAAATTTGGATGCAGAATTCATAAAATCTCTGTCAATGCTAATTTTTCCTGTCCAAATATTGATGGTAAATTGAGTGAGAAAGGATGTATTTACTGTAATAATTATGCTTTCAGTCCCTCATTAAAATTTAACTTATCAATAAAAGAGCAGATTATTAAAGGAATTGAGTATGGTAAAAAAAGATTTAAAGCAGAAAAATTTATAGTTTATTTTCAACCATATACAAATACATATGCACCTGTTGAGATTTTAAAAGAAAGATATGATGTAATAAAAAAATTTCCAGAAGTTGTTGGTATTTCAATTGGAACAAGGCCAGATTGTGTTGATAATGAAAAACTTCAACTTATAGAAAGTTATAGTGACAATTATGAAGTTTGGATTGAATATGGACTTCAAAGTATTCATGACAAAACATTAAAAATTATAAATAGAAATCACACATATTTTGATTTTTTAAAAGCATATGAAATGACAAAAAAAAGAAATATAAAAATTTGTGCCCATGTAATAATTGGTTTACCTGAAGAAAGCAAAGAAGAAATAATTGAAACAGCAAAAGAATGTGGAAGATTAAAACTTGATGGTATAAAAATTCATCCTATACATGTTTTAAAAAATACACAACTTGAAAAAATTTATAATGAGGGAAAATTTAAAGTTATGGAAATGGAAGAATATATTGACATTTTAGGAGAATTCCTTTCATATCTTTATCCAGAAACAATAATTCAGAGATTAACAGCAGATTGTGAGTGGGATTACCTTGTTGCACCAAACTGGTTGAAAGAAAAACAAAAGATGTTAAAATTATTGGAAGAAAAAATGAAAGAAAAGAATTTATATCAAGGAAAATATTTTGAAAAAGGAGAATTATGAAAGCGATAATATTATGTGCTGGATATGCAACAAGAATGTATCCACTAACACTTATAAAGTCAAAAAATTTACTTCAGATTGGTGGAAAAGTTATGATTCAACATATAATTGAAAAACTTAAAAAAATTCCAGATATAAACAAAATTTATATTGTTTCAAATAATAAATTTTATGATGATTTTGAATCATTTGCAGAAAGTGAAAATATAACTATTTTAAATGATGGTTCAAATTCAGATAAAAATAGGTTAGGAGCAATAGGTGATATAAAATTTGTGGTTGATAGAATAGAAGATGATGAATTTTTGGTAATAGCAGGTGATAATTTATTTGAATTTGACCTTGATGAATTCATTAATTTTGGAAGGAAAAATGGAATAACTATTGGGATAAAAAAAATTGATGAAATAAATCTTATAAAAAAATATAGTCAGGTTCTTCTTGACGAAAAAAATAGGATTATTTATTTTGAAGAAAAGCCAGAAAATCCGACTTCAAGTTATGCTGCTATATGTGTTTATTATTTTCCAAAAGGTTATCTTAAAAAATATATTGAAATTTATTTAAAAGAAGGAAATAATCCAGACCAAGCAGGTTTATTTATTCAGTATTTGTATAAAAAAATTGATGTTTATGGATATATTTTTAAAGATACATGGTTTGATATAGGAGATATAAATCAATTACATAATGCAAATTTTTATCTACTTGATAAGTACATGATAGAAAAATTTGGGCAAGGAGAAAATCCATTACATTTTATAGCACCTGCAAGAGTAAATATAATTGGAGAACATACTGATTACAATGGTGGTTATGTTTTGCCTTTTGCAGTTAATAGATACTTATATCTTTCAGTAAGGAGAAATTTTAAAAATAAATTTAATTTTTTTTCACTTCAATTTGAAAATCCAGTTTCTATAGAAAATATTAAAAAAACAAATACTTGGGCAGATTATCCAATTGGTGTTCTAAATGTTTTAAAAGAATATGGATATAAATTTGATGGTGTTGATTTTGTTTTTGAAAGTAATATTCCAATTGGCGGAGGGCTTTCATCTTCTGGTGCAATTGAAGTAATTACTCTAACTGCTTTAAATGAATTGTATGGTTTAAAGATTGAAAAAGAAAAAATTCCATTTTTATGTCAGAAGGCAGAAAATGAATTTGTTGGTGCAAGATGTGGAATAATGGATCAGTTTATTATAGCAATGGCTGAAAAAGGAAATGCAATACTACTGAATTGTAAAAAATATGAATATAAATATATTCCGATAAACCTTGGTGATTATTATTTTATTATATCATCAACAAATGTTTCACACTCAATTGCCTCTGGTGAATATAACAAAAGGAGACAAGAATGTGAAAAAGGCCTTGAAATATTGAAAAAATATATAAGAATAGAAACAATTTCGGATATTAAGATTGAAGATTTTGAAAAATATAAGTATAAATTACCAGAAATAATAAGAAAGAGGATTTTGCATGTTATTAAGGAAAATGAGAGGACTATAGAAGCTTGTAATTGTTTGATAAATGGAAATATTGAAAAACTTGGGGTTTTACTAAATGAATCGCATATTTCATTAAGAGATTTATATGAGGTCAGTTGTGATGAAGTAGAAATTATGAGAAATGAAACGTTAAAAATTAAAGGTGTAATTGGAACAAGAATTACTGGAGGTGGCTTCGGAGGTTGTTTAATTTCTCTTGTTCATAAAGATTTTTTAGAGGAATTTGTAGCAAAAGTGGGTAAGAATTATCAAGAGAAAACAAAAATAAAACCAGAATTTCATATTTGTGAAGTGGTAAAAGGTTGTTCAAAATTTGAATAATGAAGATGTAATATAAAAATAAGAGGAGGGCAAATGGGATTTTTTAAAAAAGAAAGTGTAAAAAAAATTCTTTTTATTGGAGATAGTATAACAGATTGTGGAAGAAGGGCAGAATTTAGACCTTTAGGCAATGGATATGTGAAAATATTTAAAGATTTTATTATTGCAAATTTTCCTGAAAAGAACATAGAAATAATAAATAAAGGAATAAGTGGAAATACAATTCTTGATCTTGCAAATAGATGGGAAGACGATGTTATATATAATAACCCAGATTTAATCAGTATTTTAATTGGTATAAATGATATTCATAGAGTTATAAATAAATTTGAAAACTGGGATGAATTTACACCCGAGAATTATAGAAAGAGATACGATTATTTACTCAAAAGAACTTCAGAAAAACTGAATTGCAAAATTATTTTGATTGAACCATTTTATATTTCAACTGATAGAACAGACAATTTTAGAGGAAGAGTTTTAAAAGATATAGAGGAATATATTGAGATAGTTGAAGAAATGAGCAAAAAGTATGGAACATATCATTTAAAAATGCACAGGATTTATCAAAAATATCTTCAGTATTTTGAACCAGAAATATTTGCACCAGAACCTGTTCATCCAAATCTGACAGGGCACTTTTTAATTGCAAATGAACTATTTAAACTACTAAAAGAAGTTGGTTGTTTATAATTTAGAATTTTAATTTTTAAAAAACTATTTCTTTATTTTTTTCTGCACTTAAATATATTCCTTCAAGTATTTTTATTACTTCTAAACTTTCTTCTGGTCTTACAGGAACTTCTTTATCCTCTTTTACACATTCAAAAAAAACTCTTATTTCTTCATGATGAGGATTTATATCAGGGAGAAAATTAAATTTCAATTCTATATCTTCCAAAATACCTCCTTTTTCTTTAGCGAGTTTTCCATCAGGCCATCTTATTCCACCTTCTGTTCCAAATAATGTCGTTGAGAACTCTTCAATTTTTTCCATATTTGCAAGAAAACTGCATGTTAAATTTAATGCTCTTCCATCAGAAAATTTAACAAAACCTGCTGCAAAATCCTCTACATTATATTTTTCTCTATCCCATTCTCCCCATAATCCCCTTATATCCTTTCTTTTTGCAAGTTTAGTATAGGTAACACCAACAACTGAATGAACTTTAGGGCATCCCATAAACCAGTAAGTTAAATCAAGAATATGAACACCAATATCAAACATAGGACCACCTCCAGAAAGATTTTTATCAATAAATGTATCTCTTGCAGGCAAATGTCTTCTTCTCAAAGCATAACAAATTGCAAAATAAATCTCACCAAGTTCTCCAGCATCTATTAACTTTTTTAGAGCAATTGATTCTTTTCTAAATCTTTGATGCTGTGCTGCCATAAGTTTTTTCTTTGATTTTTTAGATGCTTCTATCATATCATTTACTTCATTTACACTTACAGCAAGTGGCTTTTCACAAATTACATGTTTTCCTGAATTTAAAGAATCAACTGTTGCAGGATGATGTATTTTATTAGGTGCACAAACATCAATAATATCAATTTCATCAATCTTAAGCAATTCCTTATAATCAGAAAAAACATATTTAATTTCAAATTGTTCTTTTGCTATTTTTCTAACTTCTTCTGAAGGGTCAGAAATAGCAATTATTTCAACATCAGGTAATTTTTTCCATCCAGGATAATGAGCATATCTTGCAATACCACCAAATCCAATAAATCCTACACAATATTTCCCTTTTTTCATCTTGCCTCCTTTGTTTAAATTTCACTTACACTTGTATCGGGTCCATTTTTAACTTTTACAAATAATCTCATATCTCTTTCAACAATTTCTATATTTTCAATGTCAAAATCATCTGGAAGAATTCTAATATGGGAAATATTTTCTCTTGGAACAAGTATAATCCTTTTTTCTTTATCTATATCAACAGGAGTAATTTTACCTTTCATAATAACAATGCCTTTACCATCAGCCATAACCCAATTTTCAGTAAATTTTAAAACCTTTCCTATAAAAACCCACAATCTCTGTTCTGCAAAATATTTCTTAAATCTTATTTTTACAATTTTCCCCTCTATCATTTTCCCTCCTTTTTAGAATTCAAAAGTAAATCTAACATCTACTGCAACAACTCCTTTCTCTTTAACAATTAACGGGTTTATATCCATTTCTTTTATTTCTGGAAAGTCAATCACAAGTTGTGAAATCTTTAAAATAGTATCTTTAATTGAATTTATATCACAGGCAGGAATATTTCTATAACCTTTTAAAATTTTGCTTGATTTTATTTCATTTATCATGTTTTCTGCATCTTTATCTGTTACAGGTATAATTCTGAATGAAACATCTTTTAAAATTTCTACAAATATTCCACCAAGACCAAACATGATGACATGACCAAACTGAATATCCTTATTTACTCCTATTATAACTTCAACTCCATTTTCTACCATCTCCTGGATTTGGACTCCAATTATTTTTGCGTCTGGTTTATAATTTTTTACTGAATTAATTATTTCTCTAAATGCCTTTTTGCCTTCTTCTGGATTTTTTATTCCAAGTTTAATTCCACCTACTTCTGTTTTATGTATTATATCAGGAGATACAATCTTCAAAACAAAATTTCCTTTGTTTTCTTTTAAAAATTTTTCACATTCATCTTCGTTTTTTACTATAGTAGAAGAAATGACACTTATTCCATAAAGAGATAAAATCTCTCTTGCTTCAATATCCCCTATAATATTTTTCCCTTGTCTTTTAAGATTTTCTATTTTCTCTTTTACCTTATCCCTTTCAACAGTATATTTAATAAATTTGCCTTCATCTTTTTCTTCCCTAAATTTTACATAATCATACATTGCTTTAAAAGATTGGATTCCTCTTTCAGGGGATAAATAATTTGGTATTTTATTTTCTTTTAAAATTTTTATTCCTTCTTCAACTCTTTTCCCACCTATAAATGATGCAATAACAGGTTTTTTAATCTTTTTTGAAATATTTACTATAGAAAATGCAGTCTCTTTTATTTGGGTTATTACCTGTGGAGTTAATATTACAATTACACCATCAACATTTTTATCATTACAAACCAACTCAATTGCTTTTTCATATCTGTCAGCCAAAGCATCTCCTAAAATATCAACAGGATTATTTATATTTGAAGCAGGAGGTAAAAAACTTTTAAGAGATTTAGTTGTATCTTCAGAAAATTTTGCAATTTTCAATCCAAGTTCTTCTATTTTATCAACAGTCATAACACTTGGTCCACCTGCATTTGTTATGATCCCAATTCTATTTCCTTTTAAAAATGGAGAAAATGAAAAAATTAATGAATAATCAAAAAGTTCTTCAATTGTATTTGCTCTAATAATTCCTGATTGTTTTACTGCATAATTAAATACAATATCTGAGCCAGAAAGAGACCCAGTATGGGAAACTGCTGCTTTTGCTCCAGTTTCGGTTTTACCTGCTTTTACAACAATGATTGGCTTTTTTTCAACAACTCTTTTTGCAACTTCAATAAATCTTTTGCCATCACTTATTCCTTCAAGATATAAAAGTATTACATTTGTATCATTATCATTTCCAAGTTCTTCTATTAAATCAATTTCACAAATATCTGCTTTATTTCCAAAACTTACAAATTTAGAAAGGCCTATATTTTCTTTTAAACAAATATCAAGAATGGCAGTTCCAAGAGCACCAGATTGTGTTATAAAGGAAATTTTCCCTTCAGGTGGCATTTCAGGAGCAAAAGATGCATTAAGTTTATTTTTTGTATCTATTATTCCAAGACAGTTTGGACCAATAAGTCGCATATTATATTTTTTAATAATCTCTTTTAATCTTTCTTCCTTATTTCTTCCTTCTTCACCTATTTCTTTAAATCCTGCAGAAATTACAATAAGACCTTTAACTCCCTTTTTACCACATTCTTCTGCTACATCACATACAAAATCGGATGGAATTACAATAACCGCAAGTTCAACTTTATCAGGTATTTCAGTCACACTTTTATAACATTTTAAATTTAAAATTTCATTTGTTTTTGGATTTACAGGGTAGATTTTTCCTTTATAACCACCATCAATTATATTCTTTAAAATTTTAAAACCAAGTTTTTCAGGATTTGTTGAAGCACCAATTAAACAAACACTTTTAGGATTAAAAAAATATTCAAACATCTTTTCTCCTTTTTATAATCCAATCATTATATACTTTTTTAATATTTTTTCAACCAATTCTGAAAAATTCCCCTATTTTTTTTGAAAATATTTTTATTGAAACAAATAGAGAAATACCTACTATAAACATTGCAATAATTCCTAAAGCACATGCAGTATTTGGTCCATCTGTAACTCTTCCAGCAAGTATATAAATAACTTTAGAGATTGGATAAAACTTTTCCCTAATAGCAAGGATTAAACTGCAACTTACTTCTAATAAAGAAAAAGCGAAAACAAGAATTCCACCAGCAAAAATTCCTGGAGATACAAATGGGAATACAATTTTTTTAAATGTGGTTGAAATATCTGCACCAAGTGAATAAGAAGCCTCTTCAAGAGATTGATCAAGTTGGAGAAGCGAAGAGTATGTAGTCCTAACAATATAAGGTATTCTTCTCAAACTATAACTTAAAATTATAAGGAATATAGGGTTCCTCATAGGGTCTAAAATTGTGTTTGAAAAAGTTGTAACATAACCAAAAGCAATAACAATTCCCGGAATGAGGAGTGGCATCATTGATAGAATATCAAGCATTGATTTCCCTTTGATTTTCCATCTTACAAGAATATAACCGATATAAAAACCAACAAATATATCTATCATTGTGCTTAGAAAACTATATAGGAGACTATTTGAAATACCTATTTTTGTTAATTTATGAGTAAAAACAGTTTTATAATATTTGGTGGTGTATTCTGTTGGTAGAATTGAGAAGAACCATTTTTTTGAAAATGAATATAAAAATAAAGTTATATGTGGTATTAAACTTAAAAAAAGGATTGATAAAAGAATTAAATAAAGAAGAAATAACTTAATGCCTGTCAATTTTTTTTCTGTAAATGAAATTGGTGTTTTGCCTATTGTATAAAATTTTTTTTCAATAAATTTTTTGGTTAATATAAAAATTAAAAGTGTAATAAAGAGAATTATAAAAACTAAAGCATAACCTGTTGGATTTGTATTTATATCCTTTATGGCATTAAAAATTCTAACTGAAATAAGTTGATTATATTCAAAAATTAGGGGTGTTCCAAGGTCTGTAATTGACCAAATAAAAATTATTGAACTTGCAGAAAAATATCCAGGAAGAATTAAAGGAAAAGTGATTTTAAAAAATGTATGATACCATTTTGCTCCAAGATTATATGATGCTTCTTCAGTTGAAGTGTCAAAATTATTTAAAGAAGATAAAATATTTAAAAACATAATTGGATAAAGATGAAGTGTTTGAAGTATAACTATTCCAAGAAAACCTGAGCCAATAAATGAAATAGGATTTTTTATTATTCCAAGTTTTATTAATAAAATATTTAAACTTCCAAATCTTGATAGTACCTGCTTAATTCCTATTCCACCAACAAATGGGCTTGAAATCATTGGTAATAAAAATAAAATTTTTAAAATAGTTTTTCCTTTAAATTTAAATCTATCAAAAACAAAAGCAAGCGGTATCCCAATTATACTCGTTGTTAAAACAACTGTCATTCCAAGAAGAAAACTATTTAAAATTGATTTTCTTAAAACATAATTACCAATTACAATTTTAAGAATGTCAAAAGTAAATTTGCCATTGTGGAAAAAAGAGTGAAATATTACATAAGAAATAGGATATAGGAGAGAAATAATTAAAAAAAATAAAATAAGACTAAAGAAAAAATATTGCCTTTTCATTCTTCAAATAACATAATTTTTTCTTTTTTTATTGAAAAAACAATAGAATCCCTCTTTTTGTAACTTTCAAATTCTTCTGGTTTTAAACTTATTTTAAATAAATTGCCTTTTTCTGTTAAAATTACAAGTTTCAGGAATTCTCCTAAAAATTCATAATCTTTAATTTTACCTTTAATAATATTTATTTTTTCTTCTTTTGAGATATTTTCTGGTCTGAAACATAAAAATATATCGTTTGAACTTAACTCTTTATCAGTTTCAGCCCAAAATACTCCTTCCTCAGTTTCAACTTTAAAAATATTACCATTTTTTTCAACAACCTTTCCTTTTAAAACATTTATTTCTCCAATGAATGAAGCAACAAATAGATTTTTGGGGTGTGTGTAAATTTCATATGGAGAACCAATCTGGACAATTTCTTTATTTTTCATAACAGCAATTGTTTTTGCAAGTGCCATTGCCTCTTTTTGGTCATGTGTAACATATATCATTGTTTTTCCTGTCTCTTTATATATTCTTTTCAATTCATTCCTTAACTCATCTCTTAATTTTGCGTCAAGATTACTTAAAGGTTCATCAAGTAGTAAAATTAAAGGATTTACAATAAGTGCTCTTGCAAGTGCAACTCTTTGTTGTTGACCTCCTGATATTTGACTCGGATATAAATTCTCTATACCTTTAAGTTTTGTTATATCCAATATTTCTTCAAGTTTCTTTTTAATTAAATCTTCGGAATATTTTCTTATTTTTAGTCCATAAGTAATATTATCTTTAACTTTCATATGTGGCCATAAAGCATAATTTTGAAAGACAAAGCCAATATCTCTTTTATTTGGAGGAGTATTAGTTATATCTTTTTTGTTTAAAATAATTCTTCCCCTATCAGGTGAAATGAAACCTGCTATAATTCTTAAAAGTGTAGTTTTACCACATCCAGATGGACCAAGAATAAAGAAAAAGTCATTTTCATAAACTGTAAAATTTATATTTTTTAAAACTTCATTACTATCAAATTTTTTTTCAATATTTTCCACTCTTAAAATTTCCCTTTCCATATTATAAGTATTTTCCTTCAATTATTATATTCCTAAACTTCTTTAATGAGAAATCAGTCCACTCATTTAAATATTTATTTCTAAAAATAGGGTCATTCCAATTTTCCCACAAAAATCTTTGTATTTTTTTATCAAATGGCATTTGAAAAAATCTTTCTTTTAATTTTTTGTTATTAGTTTTTAAAATAATTTTCCATGCTTTTTTTAACTCTTTGTGACAGTCAATTATAAGACAACCAATCAAATCATCTAAAAGTGTCCATCTATTCGCTGAAAGTTGAGAATCAAATTTTAAAGTATTTTTTACTTCATATGGATTTGTTTCAATTTCTAATTTTTCATTATAATAAATTTCAGGCATTATTGGGAATCTATTAAGTGAATATTCTTTTGGCCCATTTTTTTCTCCTTTTTTCTTTATCCATAGAGTTTGTGTTTCATAAGAAAATAAAAAATCAATAAATCTTTTTGCAATTTCAATATTAGGTGCCCCTTTTAAAATTCCTATACAATCAGGATTAATAACAGTTTCGCTTTCAGGAAGAATAAAACCAACATTTTCTTTGCCATTAACTTCAATTTGAGAAAGTGCATATGAGTCAATACAAAGTGATAAAACAAAATCTCCAGTAGATGTTTGTCTTGCAACTTCTGATGCACTTATTGAAAAATTTTTTATATTACCTGCAATTGAAAATATTGTTTTCCACCCTTCATCCCATCCATATGCTTGAAGAATTATTTCATACATCATATGCATACTTCCACTATGTCTTGGGTCTGCTGCTCCAATTAGTGAAAAAAAACAACCATTACTTAAATCTTTCCAAGAACTTGGGGTAGGTAAATTTAAAAATTTTAATGCCTTTTTATTATAAAGAATACCAAATCCTGAAAGTATCACTCCATACCAGTAAAATTCATCATCATAATTTGGTATTCCAGCACATGTTTTTGGTATTTTTTTAAGAATATTTTGGGGTAATTTATATCTTTCAAGTAATTTTTTTTCCTTCAATTTTAAAAATGGACTTAAACCACCGCCAAAGAATAAATCAATACCGATACAATCCGGGTTTTTTTTAAAAAGAGATTCAACATATTTTAAATCATCAGATGTTCCACCTTGATCTATCCATTCAATTTCCACCTTTTCTTTATAAATTTTCTCATGCCATTCAGAAAAAGCCCTTGTAATTTCAATTTTAACTCCTTCCCAATGAGGAGAAATAATAATAAGTTTTTTCTTGCATTCTAAAAAAGAATAAATAAACAAAAAAATCAGGAGAAAAAATTTTACCTTCATTTTGAATAATATTTTACAGAATTTTTTTTATTTTTCAATTTCTCTAAAATCCTTGACTAAAATTCCGGCATTAGAGAAAAGGGATATAATTTATTGATATATTTTGATTTATATTAAGTTGGTCATTGTTTAAAAATAATGGTGTGCCTTTTACGAACTTCCGAAGTTCACAAATTATTGGTGATCAATGGTTGGAAATGCAAAATAAAATTGACCCAATATAAAAACAAGACAGTTGTCAAAAATTTTGTATCTGGTTCATCTCCTGTCTTTTAATTGTCTGTTTATATTCTCCCAAGCATTTATTATTACCAAAACTCTATTTAAACATTATCTTTGTCTGTCTGCTCTTTCTCTAAATAAATATCTCTCTGATATTACAATTTCGTTAAATAATTCCTCAAAAAATTTACACAATGCTTCTTTTCTTTTGCTATATCTGGAAAAATCTCTTAACTGTCTTTGGTGCTCTCTCATCTGATGGCTTAATAAAAAAACAAAAAGGTTAAAAAGGATGGCGTATAGTTAATAAAAATATTGAATATTTCAGATTTAAAATTCATCAGCACTGTGGATTACTAAATCCTATGTTAAATACTTTAAAAACCATATAAAATACGAAAGATCCAAAATATTTTCTATGTTTTAATTTTGTGAAAATTTGAAAATTTTTAATTTTTGGTGTAAATTTATAACTCATATGGAAAAGAGGATAATTTTTATTGGGGATAGATTAAGTATTGAATTTTTTTCAACATTTAATATTGAGACATTTTTTTCAGATTCACCAGAAAATGCTGAAGAGATAATTAAAAATTTAAATATGAGGGAAGTGATTTGTATTTTTATCACTGAAGATGTTTTTGATGAAAATAGGTTTTTA
>CAZCUO010000078.1:0-7088 GCA_964502135.1 uncultured bacterium | reverse complement strand
CAATTTTTTCTGGAATGGGATATAAAAATATAATAGAACAGTTTGTGCATCTAAAAATTTTAAAATTTTTAATTTTTAAAAATTTTTTACTTTCACTTTTGCAAATTGGACATTTAACCATTTTATTCATTTTTATTTTTATATACAACAAAACCATCAATAATTTTCTCTAAAAGGAAATGTTCGTTTAAATATTTTTTAATTTCAAGATATTTTTCAATTTTAAAAAAATTCATATTTATTAAACTATTATCTGTTGCATCAATAAATAACTTAACTTTATAATATCCCATTTCATTTAAAAATAATTTTTCTGCAGAAGGATATTGATTTATAGAGGATGGAGAAACAAATGCTTGTCCAATAACAGGGTCTAATATTATAAACCTTGTTCCAGGTTCTCTATCCGAAAGGAGATATATTTTAGGATTAAATCCCCAAACTATAATTTTATCATTTTCATCGGTATTATCTTTAATATATTTTATAAGATTTTCATATTTGCGGATTTCATATTCTTCACTCCATTCTCTATCTTTTAAAAAATTTTTCCATTTTTTATAATAATCAAAACCATGCCAGTATAAGATTGATTGGAATATTGAGAAAAAAATTAAACAATTGAAAAAATTTTTTTTGTAGTTTGGAATGTTTGATATAAAAATGAAATATCCAATTATAGAGATAATAATTAAAGTGGTGAAAAAGGGCACATAATGATGAGGAAAAGGAAGACCATGGATACTACCCCATATGAAAGTAATGACTAAAATTATAATAAGGTCTCTTTTTTCTACGATTTTATTTTCTTTGAAAAATATAACTGAAAATATTAGTAAAAAGGGATTTAATAAAAAAATTCTACCAACCATGGGGAAAATAAAATATATTTTTTTCCAAATTTTTTCACATGAAGAAAGAAAAATAGGATATTTAATATTCCATTCAACCCATTCGTAAAAGATATTTTTTTTAAATAAATAAATCAAAAATAAAGAGAATGGAATGATTCCACAGAAAAAATAGAAAAGTGCTTTTTTAATATCTTTAGTCGTAAGAAAAGTCAAATATGAAAAACCAATAAGTAAAATGATACCAAATTGCTTAAAAAAAATAGAAAGGCCGATTACTATTGCAGAAATAAAAATTATAATGTAAGTAAAAGAATTTAGAATTAAGAACCATCCTAACAATATAAGAAAAATAACTATAAATTCAGGGCCTTTATGAACATCAATCGGATAAAATAGGGTGTTCAATGCAGGATAGAAAATTAAACTCCAAAACGCTGCATTTTTATTTAATTTCTTTTCAATAATTTTAAAAATCAAAAATGTGTTTAAAAAGAGTATGAATAGATAGAAAAAATGGATGACGTGCAAATAATTTTTGGGAAAAACTTTCATAAAAAAGAAGTAAATATATCCTAATCCAAATCCTTTATTTTCAAATATTTCTTTATAAATTAATCTCCCTTTTAGTAATTTGTAACCACATAAAGCATATTCAGGTTCATCTACATTTGAAAAATATTGAAAAAGATATGGTATTCTTAAAATTATTGTTAATAAAAAGGAATAAAGCAAAAATATAAATTTATTTATTTTGTTTTTTTCCATTTTTAAACTTATATTTTATAAGTGTCCATATAGCATGAATGCCATCTTTCCATCTAATTTTTTTACCTTCTTTAATCGTTCTTGGATTATAACTTATAGGCACTTCATAAATTTGATAACCTAATTTTCTAACTTTTGCAGTGAATTCTTGGCAGAATTCAAATCTTTTACATTTTAAGTTCAAATTTTTTATAACATCTTTTTTAAACATTTTATAACAAGTTGGGGCATCAGTTAATTTAGTTCTATATAATAAGTTTGTTAAAAATGTAACAAATTTTCCGCCATAATAAAATGCAAAAGATGATTTTTTACTTTTTCCAAGTATTCTTGAACCAAATACAATATCCGCATTTTTTTCTTCCATTACTTTAAGCATTCTAATCCAGTCGTTTGGGTCATATTCTAAATCTGCATCTTGAATTACAATTATATCACCTGTCACATATTTTAGACCTTCTCTTATTGCACTCCCCTTACCTTCATTTTTTTCTTTAAAGATTATTTTTATATTTTTGTCTTTTACTTTTTCTAAAATTTCAGTTGTCCCGTCATTACTACCGTCATCAACAATTATTATTTCTTTCTCAACTGGAACATTTTTCACTTTTTCTAATATTTTTAATATTGTATCTTTCTCATTATAAACTGGCATTATCACCGAAATCTTCATTTCTTTCCCTATCTTTTTACTAACCTCCGAAGTTCACAACTTTTTGATTATCAATAACTTAAGTTATTCAAATGTTATCTTTTTTATTTTTGCTAATTCTCTTTGATAAGAAATCCTATCATTTACAAATATTTTATAATCTTTTGGACTTATTTCCAAAAAATCTTTATATTCACTTATTTTTTCCTGTTCATTTATTTCTTCAACATATTCTAAATAAGAAGAAAATTTCCATTTTTCAGGCGAATCTACTAAATATGCAGTCACTGGGTTTAAATGAATATATCTGGTTAAATGTAAAAGTTGTTCATCTGTTTCAACCAAAATACTCTTAAATCTACTCTCCCATAAAGGGCCTTTTCTTTTAACCTTTAAATTAAAGTATCTAGTATAACTGTCAAGAAGGTTTCTCATAAAGGTAGTAATTCCATTTTCCTGTTCGTTATAAAGGATAAGATGTATATGTGTAGGCATTAAACAATAAGCAATAATTTTTACTATTTTCTTTCCTTTGTATAATTTTTCTTTTTCAATATCAGGAAGCCGGGAATAGTAATAAAAACTATTTTTTCTTTCAAACATGTAAAATTTTAAAAGATTTAACATTCTCACATAATCTTCCTCGGTTCTAAAAATAGTATATTCCGCAATACTTTTTGTAAAAATATGAAATACTCCATTTTCAAAAAATTCTCTTTTCATCTCTAACTCCTTGATAGCCAATGCCTTGTGAACTTCGGAAGTTCACAAAGGGCATGGATTGAAAAAATTATGTAAAAGGGTTCAATTGGTAATCTGTATCTTATTGAAGCAAGAAAAATTACATGGAAAATTGTAAAAAATATTATTATACTGTGAAAAAATTGTGCCTTTTTATTTCTAAATGAGATTAAAAACCCTATTATAAAAAATGGCATCATAATTCCAAAGGAAAAAACACTTATAACTCTATATAAAAACTTTCTCTCAAATTCAGGAGCATTAGGAACAATATTCCAGAATCTCTTAAACTTATTTTTCATTAGAAATAAAAATCTTTTAGGATTTTTTCTTATTACATCAAAAGTCATTTTATAAAGAATTCTATCCCTTTGAATTTCTTCAATTTCAAGAATCCCTTCAGGAAAATAAGAACAAGGTCCGCCATTGGAATAAGGATTATTCCCTTCCCAGAAAACCCAACCACCCATAGTTGTTCCGGGTACAAATTTATTGAAGATCTTATAATTTCTTATAATCCACGGCATTAATATAAGACAAAATCCTGCAGAAAACAATAATATTTTTTTCCATTTATCTTTTAAAAACAAAATATGAAAAATTGAAATAGGGAAAAATAATTGTATATTTGGTCTTGTAAGTCCAGCCAGTCCCAAAAGAATACCTGTTTTTAAAAATAATTTTCCATTTTTCTCAACAATTCTTACAAGATAAAAAAATGTCAAAACAATAAGAAAAACAAATAATGTTTCTGTAAGCAAAAAACCAGTGTAAAAAATGAAAAAAGGATAAAAAACAGAAATCAGAGAAGCAAAAAATCCTGTTTTTTCGTCAAAAACCTCTTTTCCAAGTAAGTAAATAAAGATAACTGTTAATGAAGATAAAACAACTTGAAAAATTCTAATTCCCAAAAGATTAAATTTCAGAAGATATAAGATAGAAAGAATAAGAGGATATAAAGGTGGTCTAAATGCTTTAAGATTCTCAGAAACAATAAGTCCTTTTCCCGATAAAAAATTCTCTACCATTTTAAAATATTCATATTCATCATCAAAATAAAATTGATTTTTTAATGTCAGAATAAAAGCAATTCTTATAAAAAGGGCTGAAAAGAACAAAATTAAAATCTTTCTCTTATATATTCTCTCCATATTTTAACCTTAAATGTAAAAAAATTATTATGTCCATAAATTCCTATCCTTGGCATCGTGTATTTTGTTATTTCTATATTCTTTTTTCTATTTACAACTGCTCCTTTATATCCTGCTTTTTCAACAACTTCTATTACTTCTTTATTATAAAATCCATAAGGATAACAGAAAAATTTAACTTCTTTGCCAATTTTATCTTCCATAATTTTTTTTGAGTCAATAATCTCTTTTTCAATTTCTTCTTTTTTTAATTTTGTAAGGTCAGGATGATTTAGAGAATGAGAACCAAATTCAACACCATTTTCTGCCATTTCAATGACCTCATTCCAGTTTAGAAATCTATCTTTCTCTTTATCTTTGTATCTTGAAAAAAGTTTTTCAGTTCCGATAAAATTCACTATTAAAAATATTATAAAGGGAATATTTAAATCCCGAAGTATTTCATAAGCAAATATAAAATTATCTCTAAATCCATCATCAAATGTAATAATAACATTTTTTTTACTTTTTCTGTAGGAGGAAAGATGTTGTTCAAGGTTTATAAATTCAAATTTTTTTGAAATAAGGTAATTAATCTGTTTTTTAAATTTTTCAGGTTTTACTGTTAATGCATCTTTATCATGCCAGGGATTTATTCTGTGGTAACAAAGAATCATGTTTTTTTATAAAATTTTATTTTTTTAAACTTATATCTCAAAATTAAAAATATCATCTTCAAACCAAGAAAAAATGCCTTTCTCATACTTCCTGTAACAGATGACTTTCCAACTCTTGGTTTATAATTAACAGGAATTTCAATAAATTTAGTTCCAGTTTTTATTACGAGGAGCGTCATTTCAGGTCCAAAATGTTCTCTTCCAACCGTAAAAAATGGTTTTATTTTTTCATACAAATCTCTTTTTATAAGTCGCATTGTACAGCCAACATCTGTTAAAGTGGTAGTGTTATATAAAAATTCCATCAATTTTGCAACTGCCCAGTTTCCCCATTTCAAGAAAAAATTCATATTTGCACCTTTCCATATTAATTCTCTTGTTGTTCTTGTCCCTAAAACATAATCAAAATCATCACTGTAAGCAAGGAGTTTAATTACATCTTTACCTTCAAATGTTCCATCAGGTTCTGAAATGATCAAATAATCTCCAGTTGCTTCTTCAAGTCCTTTCCATATTGCATAACCATAACCCTGCCTTTTTTCATAAACAAGTCGCGCTTTTGTTTTTTTTACTTCTTCGTCAGTCCCTTCAACTGCATTATTATTTACAACAACAATTTCATCAACATATCCAGAAGCAAAAAAATCCTCTATTGCTTGTCTTATTGAATCCTTCTCATTATAAGTTGGAAATATTACAGATACTTTTTTATTTTTCCACATTTTTTTTAACAAATAATACACTAAAAATTATTAAAAATGGAGTTAACGGTTCTCTGTATCTCATCACAGTTTTGAAAAAAAGAATTATTGGCAAAGACCATCCTAAAATAATAAAATAAATAAGTAAGAAATCTTTACATTTTTTGAGTGATTTTAAAAATCCAAGAAAGCCCAAGATAATTAGAGGCGAGGAAAATAAAAAACTGATTATTTGATGGTATTTTTTATAATTTTCACCAGGACCTGAAAAAGTATGCGGGAAAAATCGCCAGAATCTTAAAAATCTATCAAAAACAAGTTTTAAATATGTTTTAGGATTGGATAAAATAAAATTTAAACTCTCCTTATATAATGCTTTATTAATTTCAATTTCATTTAAACCTTTAAATTTTTCAAAAAATTCTAAAGGAGGATTCCAGTATCCAGTTGGCTCTTTAAAAGAATTTGGATTGTTGGCAATATAACTGACAATTCCACCTTCGGTTGAAGAAATGAAAAATTTATGAAAAATTTTGTAATTTCTTACTCCCCAAGGCAAAATAACTAAAAAATAGGATAAAAATAGTGGAATTAAAATTTTTAAAAAGTTTTTTTTCTGTTTAATCAAAATATAAATGAATAAAAATGGTAAGAAAACAGCGAACAAACTTCTTGTTAAAATTCCAAAACCAAGGAAGATACCACTAATTATGAAAAATTTATAATTTTTTGTTTTTTCTCCCATATAAAAAAATAATACAAAACAAACCATTATTAATATTTCAAGCGTAACTGGAGCAAGATATCCAGTCCAAAAAATAGAAGCAGGATAAATTGAGTAAATTAAAGATGCCCAAAAACCTGTTTTTTCATCAACAAGAATTTTTCCAAGTAAATATATAAGAACTACAGTAAATGAACTTAAAATTGCAAGCCCAATTTTTGCGGCTAAATAACTATGACCAAAAATTTTATATATAAGTGCTAAAAATAATGGAAACCCAGGACTTCTCCACGCATAAAATTTAGGACCATTAGGAAAATAAGGGTTCTCTACCCAATATCCTTTTCCTGAAGCAATTTTCCACCCAAGTTCATCCCACCAATCACCCCATACATCTACAGAATTATCAAGTGTTAAAATAAAACAAATCCTTAAAATTAATGATAAGAAGAAAATTAACAAAACATATTTTTTCCCCATCAATTTCATGTTAATATAAATTATAATGTTAAATGAAAAAAAAATAAATTTTGTTGTTTTAAATAGAATTTTGATTCCAATTTTTATTCTTTATTTTTTATTTGTTGTTTCTTCTACTTTACCTAATTTTTATCCTATGTTTATAGATTCAGGAACTTATGCATATGTTGGACATCAGATAAATAAGGGGAAATTATTATATAGAGATGTTTTTGAAATAAAATTACCTGGGATTTATTATATCTATGCTACAATTTTTAAAATTTTCCCAGATTCAAGATGGACTCTCTACTTTTTAGATGTATTTATAACAATTTTTATATTTTTTTTTATATAAGATCGGAAGAGCGGTTCAGCAGGAATG
>CAZCUO010000077.1:0-3394 GCA_964502135.1 uncultured bacterium | reverse complement strand
CTTTTTCATCCCAGTAAACTATATTTTTCCCTATTTTTTTATCAATAAGTTTTTCAATCCTTGCTCCTGAACCACAATTAATATTTACACTCATACAATCTGTCTCTATTATTGTTTTAAATATTCCTGTGCCATCTGCAGTTGGAATTATTTTAACTTCTAAACAGAAAATATTTGAGATAAAAAATAAGCCTAAAAGAATAAAACTTTTTTTCATTTTATCTCCTTTCTTATACCTTATATTCATTTCTCTGGATACCAATAGGGAGCAGCAAGAGTAGGATTATCTGAACAGATTGGATGGTCTCCCCTTATCCATTCAACATGTCCATCAACAAATAAAAAATTGCTTCCTCCACTATGTCCAGTAAATTTGTAATAAGAATATCCAGCAGTTGCATAATGAAGTATAGTTAATGGTGTACTTGGTTGTGTTCTTTCTAAAACATAAACTTTTCTATGAGGATTTCTTATTTTTGACTCTTTTATTCCTGTTTCCTCACCACTAGGAACTGCCCATTTTGTTGTAAGATGAGCATTTCCAGCATAACAACCATATTCAGGATGATATACTATATGTGAATGAAGGTCTCTATACATCTTTGGATACAATGTAGGACAAGCCCATACAGGAGTAACAACATCATAAAATTCCCATGGTGTCCATCCACTATAACCTTTATATCCTTTTCCTCCTCTAAGATAAAGAGCATCTAATATTCCCATCCATGTGCATTTTTGATATTTATAAATTGTAGGATAAACATAACCATCATAATCATTTCTGTACATTAACAAAGCAAGTCCAATCTGTTTTAAATTATTCATACAAACCGCACTTCTTGCCCTTTCCCTTGCCTTACTTAATGCTGGTAAAAGCATCGCAGCAAGAATCGCAATTATCGCCACTACTACCAACAACTCTATTAATGTAAACCCTTTCCTTTTCATATAACACCTCCTTTTTATTTTCTCTATTTTAAACAGGCCCGGGGATTTCCCCTATATAATAAACTTTCCGGCCTGATACCTGTTGACACTCTTTTTATTAACTCCGGCTCTATAAATCTTTCTATTTTAATTTCGTTGTTTTCTAATTTTTTTATTATTAGTTCAACCGCCTCTTTCGCAACTTTTTCTTTTTTCTGTCTTATAGTTGTTATAGGTATTGGAGATAAAATTGAAGATAAAGAATTATCAAAACCACAAACTCCAAGTTCATCTGGTATTTTAATCCCAAGTTTTATTGCACTTTTAATTATTCCAATTGCTATTTCGTCATTTGAAGCAAATATTGCCTCTGGTCTATTTTTATTTTCCAATATTTCTTCTCCAAGTATCTCACTATCTTTAATAAGTTTTTCCACTGAAGTATACTTTTTGCCTCTCAGATAATATTCCTTCACAACTAAATTTTTATTTCTTACATATTCTAAAAATCCTCTTTTCCTCTCCTCTATACTTAAATCAGATTTTTCATTTTTACCAAAAACGATTCCTAAATTTCTATAACCCATCTGGTATAAATGTTCTGCTAAAATATATCCACCTTTATAGTAATCTGTTGTAATAAAATCTGTATTTAAATTTCCAAATCTTCCAATTGTAATGAAGGGATATCTCTTATTTATAATTTTTTCAATTTCATTATTTTTATTCTCTTTCCCTTTCCCTACCACAAATATTATCCCATCAACTCTCCTACTTAAAAAATCTTTTATTAGACATTCCTCTTTCTTTAAATCATTTTTTGTATATCCAATAAAAAGATGATAACCTTTTTTCCATAAAAGAGATTCAAGAAGTTCTATATCAACTGTAATTTCAGAATAATAAAGGTGAGGAATTATAAGCCCTATTGTATTTGTCTTTTTATTTCTTATACTTCTATATAAAAGATTTGGATAATAACCGAGTTCTTCTGCAATTTCAATAACTCTTTTCCTTGTCCTTTCACCTGCAAAACAATTCGGATTATTATTAAGAATAGCAGAAACCGTAGATACAGAGACATTTGCTCTTTTACTTATTTCCCTTAATGTTACTTCTTTTGGGTTAATTTTCCCCTCCATTTATCGTTCCATATGTAATTATACATATGTTTTAAATTTTGTCAAGTTTTTAAAAAATTAGACAAGACAAACTTTTTTAGGTATAATTAATTTTAAAGGAGTTTTTATGGAAAGATTATCAGATGTAAGAGAAGGCAAATACAGAATTTTAGAGATTTTAAAACCTGGCAAACTTAAAAAGTTAAGTAATCTTGGAATTTTTATTGGAGATTTAATTGAGGTAATTAAACCAGGACCAGGACCAATAATAATTAAAAAAGAAAATATAACTATTGGAATTGGATATGGAATTGCAATGGATGTAATTGTAGAAAGGGTAGAGTAAAATGGAAGAAAAAATTATTGCTATTGCTGGAAATCCAAATACAGGCAAAACAACAATTTTCAATTCTTTAACAGGTTCAAGACAGAAAGTTGGAAATTGGCCAGGAGTTACTGTTGAAAAAAAAGAAGGTTACTATATTTATAAAGATATAAAATTTAATGTTGTTGATCTTCCAGGAACATATACATTAACAGGAGAAAGCGAAGACCAAAAAATAGCAATAGATTTCCTTGTTGAAAATAAAGTAGATGTCCTTCTTTTAATTGCAGATGCTTCAAATCTTGAAAGAAGTTTATCACTTTTAATTTTATTATCAGAACTACACAAAAATATAATAGTTGATTTAAATATGATTGATTTGGCTGAAAAGGAAGGGATTGATTATGATATTGAACATCTTGAAAAACTATTTAAAGTGAGATTTGTAAAAACAATTGGAAATAAAAATATTGGGATAGATGAATTAAAGGAAGAAATATATAAAAGGTGTAAAGAAAAAGTTTCTGAAACATTTAAATTTAACTATGGAGCGGATGTAGAAAATACTATATCAGAAATTGAAAGTGAAATAAATAAATTAAATTTAAATTATCCATCAAGATTTCTTGCAATAAAAATTCTTGAAAAGGATGAATATTATATAGAATTTTTAAAAGATAAAATTGATTATGAAAAAATAACCTCAAAAATACTAAATCTTGAAAAAACACTAAAGAAACCAGTTGACATGCTCTTAATGGAAAAAAGATATGGAATTATTCATGGTATTGTAAGAGAAGCAATTATTGAGAGAAAGAAAGAACTTAAATTTGAATTAACAGAAAAGATAGATAAAATTTTAACTCACAATTTTTTAGGTCCATTAATTTTTTTATTTATAATGTTTTTAATCTTTAATGGTGTTTTTCTTCTTGGTGAACCTCTAAAGAATTTTATTGACCTATTACTTGAAAAATTGAAAGAATTCCTATCAAATTCAAGTTTTTCCCCACATATA
>CAZCUO010000076.1:0-4761 GCA_964502135.1 uncultured bacterium | reverse complement strand
GGGAAGTTCAATAAAAGGAAGTATTCTATCAGGAGTTCTTGAGAATGTTCTAAGTAAAAAGAAAATTTTAAAATTAGATAATTTTGATGATTTACTTGGTATGACACTTTCAGAGATAAAAAAAGAAGATAAGTTTAACACTGGAAAATTTTTAAGATGGCTTGATGTAAGGGATAGTGATTTTAAAAAACCTGATGAATCATTAGAGTTATCTCAAATAAAAGTTGTTGGTGCAGCAAGAGGAGGATTATTACTTATTTTATATGAGACATTGAAAAAAAATATTGAATTTGAAACAGAAATCATTTCTCATTCTAAATTTAGTGAAGAGGAGATTTTGAAATTTGCAGACCAGTTTTATAGAAAAGTTTACCAAAAAGAGAGAGAATTTGCTAAAGGTAAAAATGTTATTCTTCCTGAAATACCTTCAAATTCTTATCTTTTAAGGATTGGACAGGGTTCAACTGCTTGGTCTACATCTTTTTTTATCCTTGCGGAAGAACTTGGGATTAAAAACTATGACATAAAAAGACCCAAAAACCAGAAAATAAAAGGTCCTCCAAGAACAAGAAAACTATTATCAGGAACAATATCAATGGGCTGGATTGTCATTACTAAAATTGAAATAACTTAATTAAACAAGGAGAAAGAAATGGATGAATACAAGGAATTAAGAAATTTTGCACGGAATTATATAGCAGACATTTGGAAGAAACATAAAATGGGAGGGTCTCTTAAAGGAGTGGATAAAAGATTGGCTAATATTATGAAGGAACATAAAGAATACTATAAGGTATGGGATAATGCAGATAAGATTGGGGAGAATGAATATATTATAGAAGGAGTTAATCCTTTTCTCCATGTTCAGTTGCACCTTATAGTTGAAAACCAGTTAGCAATGGGAAACCCACGGATAGTAAAAGAAGTAGTGGAAGAACTTAATAAGTTTGGTCTTTCTCATCATGAAATAGTCCATTTAATAGCAAAACCTTTATTAGAGCAAATTTTTGATATGTTAAAAAACAATGTTTTATTTGATGAAAATAGGTATACACGAGATTTAAGAAAAATAGTAGAGGAAATTAAAAATAAGCAAAAATGAAAAATAAAAAAGTCCTTATAATTACAGTTGGTGGCTCTGATGAACCTATAGTAAATGCAATAAAAGATTTAAAAGATGAAATTGAATTTATTTATTTTATATGCTCTGGAGGAACAAGTAAAACTGCAAGTTCACCAACAGTTGATGGAGAAGGTAAAGTAATTGAGGTAAAAAAAGAAATCAAATGCCCTCGTTGTAATGAAATTATTCAACATCAAGAGTTGAGAGAAAATATTATTAAGCAAAGTGGATATAAAGGTGAATATAAAAAAATTGAGATAGAAAATCCTGATGATTTTAGAGAAGTTTATGAAAAAACACTTTTAGCAATAAATGAAGCAAAAAAACAAGGGAAAGAAATAATATGTGATTTTACTGGTGGGACAAAAACAATGTCTTCTGTTCTTGCGATTTTATCAGTTCTGGATTTTGATACAAAACCTTTCTTAACAATTGGAGCAAGAAGGGATATTATTAAAACAACAGGTATTAGTCATACTACTGCTTTAGATGTTGATTCTGCACGAATTGATTTTGTTTTAAAAATAGTAAATGAGTTAATTTCAAAGTATTTATATTTTCCAGCATCCCTAATTTTAAAAAAATTACTTCAATTTGGGCTTAAACATGAAATTATTGAAGATATAAGAAAAAAACTTGCTCTTTGTGAAATTTTTTATATGTGGGATAGTTTTAATTATGAAGAAGCATTTGCAAACTTACGAAACTATGCACAAGATTACCAAAAATATATAGATTATCTTTTAAAGTTATTGGATAAAACTAAAAATTCTGGTTATGAAAAAGTATTTGATTTAATTTCAAATGCAGAAAGGCAAGCATTAAACGGATTTTATGATAATGCTGTTGCAAGAATATATAGAGCCCTTGAACTTTTTGCACAAACAAGATTAAAAAAAGAATACAATATAGATACATCTTCTTTACAAAATTCACTTGATAAAACAAAAAATAAAGAAAAATGGCTTGAGAAAAAAGATGAAAAAGGAGAGATAAAAATAGGACTTAAAGAGGCATATGAACTTCTTGAAGAATTGGAAGACCCAATTGGAAGAACTTATAAAGAAGAGAAAAGCAAATTTATTAATATTTTAAATTTAAGGAACTATTCAAAACTTGCCCATGGTGACATACCGATAAACGAAAAAAATTGGAATGAATTTTTTGATTTTTGTAAAGGATTTATAGATAGATGTTGCCAAGAAATAAATATTCCTTTAGATTATATTTCCTTGCCTAACAATTTTTAAAAGTGTCCACCTTATATGTTACAGAACAGGGAGCAAAATTAAAGAAGGAAGAGAAAAGGATTGTAATTGAGAAGGATGAAAATATTATTTTTGAAATTCCAGATTTTAAAATTGAGAGGGTATTTATATTTGGGAATGTCCAGATTACAACTCAGGCATTAAAATTTTTACTTACATCAGGAATAGATATTTCCTTTTTTACAATTTATGGGAAATTTATTGGAAAACTTCAACCAATTGAATCAAAAAATGTATTTTTAAGGATTAATCAATTTGAAAAGTATAAATCAGAAGAATTTAAAACTGAAATATCTAAAAAATTTGTGGAAGGCAAAATAAAAAATGCCAAAAATTTTATTTTAAAATATCAAAGAAATCATCCTGAAGTAGATTTTTCCATTCATCTTGAAGAAATAGACAAAAACCTTGAAGAGTTAAAAAGAAAAAATTCAGTTAATTCAATTATGGGTATAGAAGGGAAGACCTCAGCAATTTATTTTGAATGTTTTGGTAAAATGATACTAAAGAATTTTTCATTTATTGGAAGACAGCCAAGAAATCCTAAAGACCCTGTAAATTCACTATTAAGTTTTGGTTATTCAATTTTAACAAGTGAAGTATTTTCTATTTTATGTGCAACTGGTTTTGACCCTTATATTGGTTTTTTACATTCAATTGATTATGGAAGACCTGCTTTGGCACTTGATTTAATGGAAGAATTTAGACAGCCGATTATAGACCGACTTGTTCTTGAAATAATAAATAAAGAAATAATAAAAGAGGATGGATTTAAAGAAGAGGAAGACAAGGTATATCTAAATGAAAAGTCAATAAAAGAATTCCTTGCTCAATATGAAAGAAGAATGCTAACAGAAATTACATATGAAGATGAAACAATGAATTATAGGAAACTTATATACCATCAGATTAAAAAATTTGAAAAAACAATCCTTGAAAATTCTGAATATCAACCTTTTGAATTAAGATAAAATGTTTGTAGTTGTAAGTTATGATATAGAAGATGATAAAAAGAGATTTAAAGTGGCACAAATTTTTGAAAATTATGGCACAAGAGTTCAGTATAGTGTTTTTGAGTGTATAATAAATGAGCAACAATTGAAAGAGATAAAAGAAAAAACGAAAAATATAATAGATAAAGAAAAGGATAGTATAAGGTTTTATATAATTTGTGAAAGTTGTCTTAAGAAAATTGAAATAATAGGTATAGGAGAAGTTACGAAAGATTTAGATTTTTATATAATTTAGCGCAAATGTGTTTTTATGGGAAAAAGGAGAGGTTTTAGTGAAAAACTTTATTTAGTGAATTACTATAACAGTATTTGGAGTAACCCATTTTTTAATCTTTTTAGTGTAAAATAAGGGTAAAATTTTGAAAATTTGTCTGGTTTAGAATAAAATAAAAGAAACGTTATTCTTAAAAGGATAAACGAAATGGAAAGAATAAATTTAAAGGATTTAAAAAGAGAAGTGGAAAAATTAAGGAAAAAAATATTTATTTATGAAACATTACAGGCAGAAAAAGAGATAAAAGAAAAAAAAATTAAAGGTCCTTTCAGAAGTGGGAAAGATGTATTGAAAAGTGTTAAGTAATGAAATTTAAACTTTACACGACAAAAACATTTGAGAGAAAATTAAAACAGTTTCTTAAAAAACATCCAGAACTTGAAAAAGAAATTGAAGAAAAATTAGACCTTTTAATAGAAAATCCATATCACCCAGTTTTAAAAACCCACAGATTAAAAGGAAAACTTAAAAATGAATTTGCATTTCATTTGACTTATGAATATCGGATTTTATTTGTTTTAGAAAAAGATAAAATTTACCTTACAAATATAGGAAGTCATGATGAAGTTTATTGAAATTTTAGCGCAAATGTGTTTTTGTGGAAAAAGTATGGGGGTTTTGCGGAAAAGGAAATTGATTGAGAGACAAAGGACTTGACAAAATTGAGGTTTTATGATATATAAATTTTTAATTGAAAAAAGGTAGATTTGCGGAAATGAACTTTAAAACGATTGATACACTTGCTCTTTGACAAGGCGCGGTCGGAATGACTTGACCCGTTTTAAGGGGATTGCGACCTGTAGGAATGGAATTTTATGGTTTCATCCAGATCAAGAGTCGGAATGACTTGACCCGTTTTAAGGGGATTGCGACACTAACTTGACGGCATCAATTTTGATGCCGTTCATTTTGGTTGGAATGACTTGACCCGTTTTAAGGGGATTGCGACTCTTTTTTATTAAATCCATAGGTGTGTGCAATTATAGTCCGTTGGAATGACTTGACCCGTTTTAAGGGGATTGCGACTGGTTTTTCTTTGGATTCTCAGATACTTTGCCTACAAGTCGGAATGACTTGACCCGT
>CAZCUO010000075.1:0-23002 GCA_964502135.1 uncultured bacterium | reverse complement strand
CATAAATTTTTGAAAAACTTCTTGTAATAATAATATTTTTATTTTTATAATATGGAAAGCATGTCCCAAAATTTTTGTCTTCAACATATTCAAAATATGCTTCATCTGAAATAATTATTATATTATCCGGAATTTTCTTTAGAAATTCTTCTAACTGGTCTCTATAAACAATTGTTCCCGTTGGATTATTTGGATTGCATAGAATTATAATTTTTGTTTTTGGAGTGATTTTTTCTATAAATTTATCAAGATTGTAAGAAAAGTCATCTTCAAGCGGAACTTCAATAGGAACTCCTCCCACTTTTAAAACAAGAATTCTATAAATAATAAATGATGGAAACGGATAAATTACCTCTTCTCCTATTTTAACAAATGCTTCAAGTGTAAGAGATATTACTTCACTTGAGCCACTGCCAAGAATAATTTCATCTTCAGGAATTTTTAAAAAATTTGACAATTCTTTTTTTAAATAATATCCTGAACCATCTGGGTATCTATTTATTTCATTTAAATTACTTTTTATTGCTTCTTTAACTTTTGGAGAACACCCAAGTGGATTTTCATTTGAGGCAAGTTTAATAATTTTTTCAATATTATATACTCTTTTTAACTCATCAATTGGTTTTCCTGGAACATAAGGAGAAATTTTTTTTATTTCTTCTCTTACAATTTTTTCTATATCATTTCCCATAAAAAAGCCCTACTTTCTCCTTAACTTCTAAAACTGTTTTTTCTGCAATTTCCCTTGCCTTTTCACTTCCCTTTTTTAATATCTCCCATAAATTTTCTTTGTTTTTTTCTATCTCTTCCCTTTTTTTCTTTATATCTGAAAGATATAAAATAACTTTCTCACTAAGTTCTTTCTTGCAATCAGTGCAACCAATTATAGCATTTTTACAATCATTTTCAATCTCCCCTACCCTATTTTCATTAAAAATTTTATGATATAAAAAAACAGGGCATGTCTCTGGATGGCCTGGATCTTTCCTATAAATTCTTTTTGGATCTGTAAACATTCTACTAACTTTATTTTTTATCTCATCTGGAGAATCTTTTAAATATATTGCATTATTGTATGATTTACTCATTTTTCTTCCATCTATTCCTGGAATTTTTGGTGTTTCTGTTAATAATGCTTGTGGTTCAGGAAATGTATTACCATAAAGATAATTAAATCTTCTTGCAATTTCCCTTGTAAGTTCAAGATGTGGAAGTTGGTCTATACCTATTGGAACAAGTTCTGCTTTATAAATCAAAATATCCGCTGCTTGCAAAACTGGATAACCCAAAAATCCATATGTATGAAGATCTTTGTCAGAAATTTCTTCAATCTGTTCTTTATATACTGGATTCCTTTCAAGCCAACCAATAGGAACAAACATAGAGAAAATTAATTGTAATTCACTATGTTCTGGAACAAGTGATTGAATAAAAATTGTTGATTTTTCAGGGTTAAGGCCAGAAGAAATGAAATCTATTGCAACTTCTTCAACATATTCTTTTATTTTCTGAGGATTTGAATATTCTGTACTTAAAGCATGATAATCAGCAATCATATAAAAGCAATTATAACCTTCATCTTGTAATTTTTTCCAGTTTTTTAAAGCACCAAATAAATGGCCTATATGTAAAGGACCTGTTGGTCTCATTCCACTTAAAATTACTTTTTCCATTGTTTTTACTCCATAACTTATGAACTTCTTAACTTCTTAATTTGTTTTTAAAATAGAAATATTCCATTAGAATATTCTTATGGTCAAAGGCGATATTTTCAGGTAAATTTTCTCTTTTGAAAATCTCTGCCTTTTTTGCGTCATCACCACTTTTTAGATTCCCTTTCCCTTTTGCAATAAAAACTGTTGATATTGTATGAAATCTTGGGTCTCTTCCAGGATTTGAATAAGTTTTAAATTGCCTTAAATTTTCTAAGTCAAGCCCTGTTTCTTCCTTGGCTTCTCTTATTGCAGTCTCTTCGCAACTTTCTCCATATTCAACAAACCCACCAGGTATTGCCCATCCAAAAGGATAATTCTTTCTCTCAATTAAAACAATACCTCCTTTATATTCAATTATTATATCAACTGTTGGAATTGGATTTTTATATGTTTTTTTTGTTAAATTTCTAAAATAGGTTTCAAAGACATTACAAAAATTTTCATAGTCAATTTTTTTATATAGGACAAAATTAATTTCTTCAAGATTAAATTTCTTTGAAAAATATATCATTGTCTCTTCTACCATAATTCTTGCAACCTCATTACTTTTTAATTTTCCAGTTCCACAACCAAGTGCTGGAAAAGAGATAGATTTTATACCTAATGTATCTACAAGTTTATATATATTTTTCATGCAATTTCTTATAATTCCATAATCTGACTTAAATTTTTCGTCAACTGTTGCAGCATGAATTATATATTTAAAAGGTAATTTTCCAGAAGTTGTAAAAATTGCCTCTCCTACTTCTATCTTTCCTTTTTCTATTGCCTCTTTCTCAATTATTTTTCCACCTTTTTGTTTTATCTTCTTTGCAAGTCCTCCTCCCATTTTAAGTAAAACATTTGCAGGATTAACAATAGTATCAACTTTTTCTTTCAATATATCACCCCTTTTAACACAAATTTTTACTCCAATCAGGTAAAATATCATATTTTCCATTCAAATAATTATAACATAAAGAGAAAAATTTCAATCAATTTCTGGACCTAAAATTCCATAACTCCAAGGTAATTCTGAAGAAACTTTTTTATATGGTAAATAATAAGGTTCTAAATCTTTTATCAATTTTAAACTTTCTTCAACAATCATTTCACCTGTATTTATATCTGTATTTGAATAACTTGTTAAAACTGTTTCATATCCACCACCATTTTTAGAAAATGCTCCTTTATCTGGTAAATAACCAACATTTCCATTTGAAAGTTCAACCACAAAAGTGAATGGAAATTTAGAATTTTCTTTTATCTTCTTTCCAAGAGAACAGAAAAGTTCGCCTGGATTTGATAAAATTATAAGAGGGCCAATCTGAATTGCTTGTATTTCAATTTCAATTTCTGGTTCTTTTTTTGAAAAATAATCAAGTATAACTCTTTCTTTAGCAAATGTCCACTCTGTTGTTTTCATTAAATTTTCATTTAAAAGACCTTTCTCAACAATTTCAAAAGATTCTTTTAATTTTTCCTCGGATTGCTTTCTTCTTTTCACATTAAATACTTTATTTCTCACTTCCAATTTTTCAAATTCATATTTTTCTTCTGTTAAAATAATTTTTAAAGATTCAAGTCCTATTCTTGTTCCAACATAATTTGCCCACTTTTCTCCAAATTCTTTTTCTCTTTGAGAAAGGTTGTTAACCTGTGTTATATCCCCTGAAGCACCTTGAAGTAAAATAACTTTTGAATCTTCTCCCATTACTTTTTTTATAATTTTTTCTGTATAATATAACCAATCCGCTGAAACTCCTCCTGGTGATGTGGTACAATGACAGGCAAAATTAATTAAACATCCAAGAAACTTTTCATTTTTATCCCAGAAAGACAAAACACCAACATCAGGGTCTATGGGACCAGCAGGTTCTAAAATCTCAGGATTTCCTTTTCCTGGATGGGTATAAACTTTTCCATTTTTCATTCTAAATCTTCTATTAAAAGAAACATTTTTCTCAAAACCATAACCAATTTGAAATAAAGCCTCTTCCCTTACAATATCTGCCATTTTTACTGAATCAACTATTCTCTTTTTTACAATCTGATAATAGAATGGATCTGTAATTATTGAATATTTTTCAAGAAGAATTTTTACAATTTCCGGAGCATCATTATATTCATCTGGAAGGGGCCCAAAAAAAGGTCCTCCTGAATGAGTATGAGTTGCTGAAATTAAAATATTTTCTTTCTTTATTCCTATCTCTTTTTCAATTTCTTCTCTTATTTCTTTTACAAATTTTCTTGATTGAATAACAAGTGTATCAAGAACACATATTGCAACTTTCACATCTTTTTCTTCAATTACAATTGTTCTTACTTTAAGAGGGTCATGAATTTTTTCAATATATACTTTACTATAACCTCCTGGTCTTTCCATTCCAAGGAAAGGCGTTATATCAATTTCAAATAAACCAACTTTCATAAAATTTATTCCTCAACAAAAAAATGGGCGGTGCAGGACTTGAACCTGCGACCTCCACGATGTCAACGTGGCACTCTAACCAACTGAGCTAACCGCCCCTATTATTAATTATACAAAATTATACATAAATGGTCAAATGAAAAGATATTCTTTAGGAAAAATATTATCAAGTCCAAGGATGCAATAAGGGTCAAATATTTTTTTTATTTTTACCATATCCATTATACCTTTTTTCCCATACATTATTTCAAGATATTTATGTTTTAATTTACCTATACCATGTTCTGCAAAACCAGTTCCACCCAAAAATACTGCCTTTTTTACACATTCTTCATAAATTTTATATGCTTTCTCCTTTTGTTTTTCATCCTTTGGAAAAAGATTAAAATGCAGATGATTTTCTCCAATATGACCAAAAAGAATTGTATAAATATCCTTATTTTCCTCCATTATTTTTCTATAAAAATTATAAAATTCATCAAAATTATTTTCAGGAACTGCAGCATCAACAGCAATTTTAATAGAACCAATCTTTTTAAAATATGAATTGACATTTTCAGGAAGTTTATGTCTAAAATCAATAAGTTTTTTATAATTCTGAGGGTCTTCTCCTATCACAGTATCTACTACTTTTATTTTTTCTACAATTTCTATCCATTTTTCCATTTTATCTGTATCATTTGTTGCTTCAATATATATTGCACAAGAATCTTCTGGGATAAAACTAAAATCATCTTTCAGAAATAAAAGTGAATTCTTATCAAAAAATTCAAATGAAAAAATTTCAAGTTCATCCTTTTTTTCTTTTATTTTTTTTACAATTTCAGGTATATTTTCTTCATTTTTTAAAAATAAAATCATAATAAATCTTGGCGGTAAATTTTCAATCAATTCTACCTCTACTTCAATTATTATTCCAAGTGTCCCTTCTGAACCAATAATTAAATCAATCCCATCCATACCTTCTTTTGAATAATATCCTGCAGAACATTTAACATTTGGAGTTCTATAAGAAGGGAGCGGAACTTTAAAAATTCCATAATCAATATATCCATCTTTTTCAAAAATTTCTCCTCTTTTTATATCAAGAATTTCACCTGTTGTTAAAATCATTTTTATCCTTTTTACATATTTTCTTGTAGAACCAAATTTAAAACTATATTCCCCAGATGCATTCGTTGCAACATTACCACCTATAAAGGCGGTTCTCTCTGTTGGAAATGGTGGATAAAAAAGATTAAATTTTTCAATATATTTTAAAAATTCATCAACTACTACTCCTGCTTGAAGTGTACTTTCTTTTTTCTCTATATCTACATTTTTTATTTTGTTAAATAGTTCCATTGAAATTACATAACCGCCAACAGGAATTCTTCCAGCACAAGTTCCAGTCCCTCCACCTGAAACTGTTAAAGGTATATTTTCTTTTTTACATATTTCAATAACTTCTAAAATTTCATCCTCATTTTCAGGGATAAAAACTTTTTCTGCCTTTCCTAATTTAAAATTTGAAGAATCTTCAAGATAAGAAATAATTTCATCAAAATTTTCTTTTATTTTCATCTTATCCCTACAAGTTTGATTTTATTTTTAAAACATTCCTTTATAACTTTTTCTTTATTTAATATTATTGTTTTTGTTGCTTTTACAGCAATCACTTTACTTCTGGTTCTTATTAAATTTCTTATTGTTTTTATACCAATTATAGGCAAATCAAATCTTGTATCTTTTTTATCACTGCATCCTTTTATAAAAACAAAATCCTCACAATATTTCCCTATCCTTCTTATAAATTCATCTGTTCCCTCTACACCTTCAACTCCAAGAATCATTCCATTTTTTACTATGATAGATTGTCCAATATTATGCTTTATAATATCTTTTAAAACAGAAAAACCAAATTTCACATCTTTTACTTCTTTTTCATTTAATGGATATGTATAAACTTTTTCTTCCGCAATTTCTTCTTTAAAAACTTCATTTTGGTGTAATATCTTCAATCCATTCTTTTCTAAAAATTGGGCTATTTTCTTCATTATTTTTTCTGGTTTAAAATATTCAATCTCTTCAAGCAAATTCTTAACGGAAACATGTAAATTACTAAAAACAATATTTTGATTAACTTTACCCGCAAAAAAAATAAACTCAATTTTATTTTTGTCAAAAAATTTTAAAAGTAAATTCAAATCTGCATCTTTTAAAACAAACGAATCAAAAATTTTTGATTTTTTTAATGAAAAGGGAAATAAGTTGTATTTTTTTTTAAGTTTTTTATAAGAATATTTTGAAAAAAAATCATCACTCACAAAAATTGCAAGATTCTTTTTCATATCTCATCTTTCCTTGGCTATACCTCTTTGAGATGATTTTATAAATTCAATTATATCTCTTATTTCTTCGCAATTATTCATCTCCTCAAGTTTTTTTAAAGCCTGTGTTGTATTTAATCCTGACCGAAAAATAATTTTATATGCATCATTTAAAATCTTTATTTTTTCTTCAGAAAAGTTTCTTCTCTTTAATCCTATTAAATTTATTCCATAGGGTCTTGCAGGATGTCCATCTGCCACTATATATGGAATTATATCCATAACAACTTTTGAACAACCACCAATTATTGAATGTTTGCCTATGCGACAAAATTGATGTATCCCAACAAGTCCTCCTATTATTGCATAATCATTTATTTCAACGTGGCCTGCAAGAGTTCCAGAATTCGCTATTATCACATTGTTTCCAATTTTACAGTTATGAGCAACATGAGCATAAGCCATTATTAAATTATTATCACCAATTATTGTTTCTTCTCCTGCAGAAGTCCCTGGATTTATTGTGACATATTCTCTTATAATATTATTATTTCCTATTTTTAGGTAAGTAATATCTCCCTTATATTTCAAATCTTGAGGAATACTCCCAATTATTGCTCCTGTAAAAATTTTTGTATTTTCTCCAATTTCTGTATAACCCTGAATATGGACAAATGGTCCTATTTTACAATTATTCCCAATTTTAACTTTCCCTTCAATAATTGCATATGGCCCTATTTCAACATTCTCTCCAATTTCAACTTCTGATGAAATTATTGCTGTTGGATGGATTTTATTCATTTTATGGTTCTACTACAGTAAACATTAAGATTGCTTCTGCTGCAAGTTTGCCATCAACATAAACTTTTCCTTGAACTTGTCCAACTTTACTCTTTAATTTTACTACTTCAACCTCAATAACTAATTGATCTCCTGGTCTTATGGCTCTTCTAAATTTCACATTATCTATACTCATAAAATATGCAAGTTTACCTTTATTTTCTTCTTTTCTTAACATCAAAACACCACCAACCTGTGCCATTGCTTCAACTATTAAAACCCCTGGCATAACAGGTTTTCCAGGAAAATGACCCTGAAAGAACCATTCATTTATTGTAACATTTTTTATACCAACTGCTCTGTTTTCATTAACTTCTACTATTTTATCAACAAGTAAAAATGGATATCTGTGTGGAATTATCTTTTCAATATCTTCTGTCTCAAGAGGTGAGGAAGTTGAAGGAATTAATAGAGGCGCTCCAATCCCACTAACTTTTTCTCTTTTTATAATTTCTTTTATTTTTCTTATCAATTTTGTATTTATAGAATGACCACTTTTTATTCCTATTATGTGAGCAAAAAGATATTTTCCAAGCAATGCAATATCTCCAATTAAATCAGAAATTTTATGTCTTACAGGTTCATCACTAAATCTAAATTCATTATCTATTATTCTATCCTTATCAATAACAAGTGTATTCTGATAATTAGAACCTTTCCCAAGTCCCAAACTTTTCAATGTTTCAACCTCTTCTTTAAGACAAAATGTTCTTGCTGGTGAAATTTCTTTTTCATAAATTTCAGGTGTTATTAAAAAAGAGGCAAATTGTGAATTTATTAAAGTACCTGGATAATCAAGTGTGTAAGTAATTTTAAATTCTTTATTAGGTAAAGCAATAATATGTGAACTGTTTTCTGAAATATAAATAGGCTCTTTTAAGTAAAATATATCTTTTTCTTCCCTATATTCTTTAATTCCACATTCTTTTATTAAATCAACAAAACCTTTTGAACTACCATCCAAACCAGGACATTCACAGCCGTAAATTTCAATAAAAAGATTATCAATTTCCATAGCATAAAGCGCAGAAAGTAAATGTTCCACAGTATGAATTTGTACTTTTTCATTACCTATTGATGTTCTTCTAGGAAATTTATTTGTATCAAGAAGATTATCTATATCTACTTTTATGGGCTCTGGGTTTTCTATATCTTTTCTTATAAATATTATTCCTGCGTTTGGAGGTGCGGGTTTTAAAATAATTTTACTTTTTTGACCTGTATGTAAACCAATCCCTTCAATCCAACCCTCTTTTTCAACAGTCTTTTGAAATTTTCTCTCCATTTCTATTTTTTATCTCTTCTTCAAGTTTTTTTATTTTTTCTTCAAGATTTTTAATTTTTTCAATTAATTCAGGAACTTTTCTTATATATGCTTGAAATCGCATATCTTCCCATTTTTCTCTTGCTGGAAACCCAGTAACATGTGTATTTGGTGGAACATTTTTAGTAACACCTGCCTTACCTCCTATAACCGCATTATCTCCAACTGTAATATGACCAATTATTCCAGCTTGCCCTGCTATTATAACATTTTTTCCAATTACAGTACTACCAGAAATTCCAACTTGTGCAACAACAATTGTATTGTCGCCTATATAAACATTATGTGCAATTTGTACAAGATTATCAATTTTAACTCCATTACCTATATATGTCTTATCAAATCTTGCTCTATCAATTGTGACATTTGAACCAATTTCAACATCATTTCCAATCTCAACAGTTCCAATTTGAGGTATTTTGTGATGGACACCTTTTACAGTAGCAAAACCAAAACCATCTCCACCTATAACAGTCCCTGGGTGGATAATAACTCTATTGCCTATTTTAATTCTTTCTCTTATTACAACTTGTGGATAAATTAAGCAATCTTCACCGATTTCAGTATAATGACCTATGTAAACACCTGCACCAATCACAGTTCTATCTCCTATCTTTACATTATCCTCAATTACACAAAATGGTTGAATTGATACATCCTTACCAAGAGAAACATTCTTTCCTATAATTGCAGTTGGATGAATCCCAGGAGAAAATTTTATTGGTTCAGGTCCAACAATTGACATTATTTTTGCAAAAGCAATTGATGGATTTTCAACTTGAATTAAAGTTGCATTTACACTATTATTTATATCAGGGCCAACTATAATAGCAGAGGCTTTTGTTGTATATAACAAATTTTTATACTTTTTATTTGCTATAAAAGTCAAATCTCCTTCTTTTGCTTCTTTAATGCCTGAAATTCCTGTAATAATAACATTTTCGTCTCCAATAACCTTACCATCAACAATTTTAGCGATTTCTTTAACACTCATTCTCATTTTTATTTATTTAAAATTTTTATAATTTCTTCTGTTAAATCACAACTATTGTCTCCATAAAGAAGTAATCTTGAATCAATAATAACAGCGTAACCATTCTTTTTGGCATATTCAGCGATCACTTTTTTAATCTCATCTATTATTTGACCTTCAAGAAGTTTCCCTTTTTCATCCAGTCGTTGACTAACTTCTGTCCATTTTTTTGAAAATTCTTGAAGTTTGGCTCTTATTTCTTCTTCTTTCTTTTTCTGCTCCTCTGGTTTCATAAAACTTTTTTTCTTTTCATAATCTTCTTGCATTTTTTTTATTTCTTCCTGCATTTTATCTATATTTTTCTGTTCTTCCATTACTTCTTTTCTAAATCCTTCTTCTGTTTTTTTTGCCTTTTCATAATTTGAAAAAATTTTTTTTATATCTACATATCCAATTTTTATATTCTGTGCAAATAAACTCGCTCCCAAAATACAAAAAAATATTAAAATTTTATTCATTTATTTTCCTCCCTTTTAAAATCCAAAACTCATTCCAATATGAATTCTACTTTTTGATTCTCCTTTTTCTGCATCTATTCCATAACCGTAATATAATTCAATAGGCGCGTTTAAAAATGGTATATTTACTCTTACACCTGCACCTATACCCTTTTTTAAATTACTAAAAGTTCCCCAATCTTCGTAAACATTACCAATATCAAAAAAGCCAATTCCATATAAAATGTCTTTATATAAAGGATACAATATTTCAAAATTTTGTGCAAAAATATAATTTCCGCCTACACAATAACCATCCTCCTTAGGCCCTAAACTTCTCTCCTTATAACCTCTAACTGTTCCTATCCCTCCTCCAAAAAATCTCTCATAAATTGGAACATCATCTAAATCTTTGTTTATATAACCCACATATGTTTTTGAATGGAATATAAAATCTTTAAAAGGATAATAAAAGTGATTTTCAAATATTGATTTAATAAAATCAACATCTCCACCTATTCCAGCATATTCTAAAGAAAATTTTGCTTTCTCTCCTTTTGAAGGGAATCTTTCACTATCAAGTTTTGAATAAGTAAAATATGTTATTAAACTATTTTTTCTTCTTTCTCCTTCCTGTGATTTGATTGTCGGTATATCAACATCTTCAAGTTTTACATCTTCACTTAAAATTTTAAATCCAAGAGTAAAATTTTCCCATCTTCTACCTAACCTTAAATCAAATCCAGTGGATGTCTCAGTCCAGTCATTCCATTCCCTTCTCAATCTGTATATATCAGGTCCAAAATAAATTGGTTTATCAAATAAATATGGCTCTGTGAAACTAAATCTATAATTTTTTGAAATTGTGCCAATCTCAAAAGACAAAAATAAGTTCTGACCACCTCCAACAAATTTTGGAGGATTTGTTATATCAAAATTTATTTGTTGAATACTAACCATACCAATAAATTTATCAATACTACTATATCCTCCACCTATTAAAAATAGTCCAGTTTTTTCCCTTTCTTTTACATCAACAATAATATTTGCTTTACCTTCGTCAATTATTTCAGGATATATTTGTATATTTTCAAAATAATTTGTATCTCTAAGTTTATTAAAACTTTTCTTAATTTTTTCTTCGGTAATTTTATCTCCTGGCTCTAATTGAATTTCTCTTCTTATAACCTTATCTTTTGTAATTTTATTCCCTTTTATCTTTATTTCCTCTGCATAATAAATTTTGCCTGGATTTATAAAATATGTAATATTTATTTTTCGGCCTTCAACTTCTGGTAAATAGTCAATATTACACTTTATATAACCATTATTGGAATAAAACTTGTAAATATTTTTAATACTTTCTTCATTTTTCTTTATATTAAAGACCTCCCCCTTTTTAATTAAAATATTCTTTTTTATTTCATCCTTGTTAAAAATTAATTCACCTTCTAATTTTATATCTCCCACAAAATATCTCTCACCTTCTTCAATAAAAATTTTAATTACAAGACCATTTTTATCAAATTCAACTATTCTGTCAACTTTTGCATTTATGAAACCATTTTCATTGTAAAAATTCTTAATTCTCTTTATATCCTCATCCAAAACATCCTCTTTATAAGTCCCTTTTAAAAATGGCATTTTCCTTTCTTTTGTTTTCATTAGTTTTTTCAATTTTCTATCTTCAAAAAAATTATTGCCACTAAACAAAATTTCCTTCACATATCCTCTTCCTCTTTCTATTATTTCCACATTCAATTTACATTTCCCATCTTTTTCTTCTATTTTATAATCAACCCCTACTGTTTGATATCCTTTTTTATAATATTGTTCTTTTATTTTATCAATTCCTTCTATTACCTTTTCTTCTACAAAAATATCCCCTTCTTTGATCCCAAATATATCTTTTAACTTTTTTGTTTTAAAAATTTTATTCCCTTTAAATATAATTTTTTCAATCACTGGGTTTTCTTTAATCTGAATATTCAATTCAACACCATTTTCCTTAATTTCAACTGTATAATTTATTTCATTAAAATATCCTGTTTTAATAAGTGTTTCAATATCTTTTTTAATCAAATTTTCATCAAAATCATTACCTATTTTTGTTTTCATTAAACTTAAAATCCTCTCTGTTGAAACATTTTTATTACCTGAGATATTTATTTTTAAAATTGGAGATGCGATAAGAGAAAAATTAAGAATAAGAAACGTTAACAGGATTTTCTTTTTCCTCAACATTTTCTCCTTTTTCTTTTTTTGTGAAAATAATATTAAATCCTTTTTTCTCAACTTTTACAATATCTCCTTCAACAAAATTTCCCTTTAAAATTTCTTCAGATAAAGGATCTTCCAAATACCTTGAAATAGTTCTTCTTAATGGTCTTGCTCCAAATTCTGGATTTGTTCCTTTTTCTATTAAAAATTGTTTCACTTCGTCACTTACAATTATATCCACTTTAAGTTCTTTTAATCTCTCTCTGACTTTATCTATTTCTAAATCAACAATTTTTAATAGATGCTCTTTTGTTAAAGGATGGAATATTACTATGTCATCAATTCTATTGAGAAATTCTGGTCTAAAAGTCTTTTTTACCCTTTCAAGAATTTCCTCTTTTAAATTATCAAAAGAAAATTCCTCTTCCTGAGAGGCAAAACCAATTATTGATTTATTTTTGAAAATATCAGTTCCTATATTTGAAGTCATAATAATTATTGTATTTTTAAAACTTACTCTTCTTCCAAAACTATCTGTCAAATGCCCATCTTCAAGAATTTGGAGCAAAAGATTAAATACATCAGGGTGCGCCTTTTCAATTTCATCAAACAAAACAACACTATATGGTCTTCTCCTAACTTTTTCTGTCAGTTGTCCACCCTCTTCATAACCAACATATCCAGGGGGAGCTCCAATAAGACGGCTTATTGAAAATTTTTCCATATATTCAGACATATCAATTTGAATAAGTGCATCTTCATTTCCAAAAAGAAATTCTGCCAGAGCCTTCGCAAGAAGAGTCTTACCAACCCCTGTTGGTCCAAGGAAAAGGAAACTACCAATGGGTCTTCTCACATCTTTTAACCCTGCTCTTGACCTTCTTATTGCTCTGCTAATTGTATTTATACCATCATCTTGACCAACTACAATCTTATGTAAATAATCTTCCATCTCAAGAAGTTTTTCCTTTTCTTCCTTACATAGTTGTGAGATTGGGATTCCTGTCCATTGAGAAACAACTTCTGCAATATTTTCTTTCGTAACAACCTTTTTTTCTTCTGGAATTAAATTCATCCATTCACTTCTAAGATAATCAATCCTGTTTTTCAATTCTCTTTCTCTATCTCTTATAGAAGTTAAAAGTTCATAATCTTGATTTTTAAACGCATTTTCTTTTTCCTTTTCAAGTAATTTAAGTTCTTCTTCTATCTTACTGATTTCCGCAGGTTCTCTATATAAATTCAATCTTTTTTGACTACATGCTTCATCTATAAGGTCTATTGCTTTATCCGGTAAGAATCTGTCAGAAATAAATCTATCACTTAATTTTGCTGCTGCTTCAATGGCTTCATCAGATATTTTCAACTTATGATGTTCTTCATATTTCTCTCTAAGTCCTTTTAAAATTTCTATAGTTTCTTCAACACTTGGTGGATTTACTATTACTGGTTGGAATCTTCTTTCAAGTGCTCCATCTTTTTCTATATATTTCCTATATTCATCAAGAGTTGTAGCACCTATACATTGAATTTCACCTCTTGAAAGAGCAGGTTTTAAAATATTTGAGGCGTCAATTGCACCCTCTGCTCCACCAGCACCAACAAGTGTGTGTAATTCATCTATAAAAATTATGACATTACCTGCATTTTTAATTTCATCAAGCACAACTTTAATCCTCTGTTCAAATTCACCTCTATACTTTGTTCCTGCAACCATTCCTGGCAAATCAAGCATTACAATTCTTTTATCCTTTAATATCTCTCCTGTCTCACCTCTAACAATTTTCTGAGCCAACCCCTCAACAATTGCTGTTTTTCCAACACCTGGTTCTCCAAGTAAAACTGGGTTATTCTTCTTTCTTCTGCAAAGAATTTGAACTACTCTTTCTATTTCTTTTTCCCTTCCTATAACTGGATCTAATTTCCCTTCAAGTGCAAGTTTTGTTAAATCCTTTCCAAATGTATCTAAAGCCGGAGTTTTATGCTTTTTCTGGTATTGAGATATTCTATATTGCTGTTCTTTAAATCTACTTTCTTCCTTATCTTCTAAAGGATATGAGTAATATTCTTCTCCTTCTCTTAAAAGTTCATCCAATACACTCCTGGCTCTTTCAGGAGTGACTCCAAATTTCCTTAAAATCTGTGCAGGAATTGAATCGGATTCAAGTAAAATACCTATTAGAAGATGTTCGCTACCAATATAAGAATGTCCAAGAAATTGTGCCTCTCTAATAGAATATTCAAGAACTCTTTTGGATGCAGGACTTAAAGGAATATCGCCTCTATAAAGAGGAACACTTACTTTCATCACTTTTTCTATTTCATATTTCAATCTCTCAATCTCCACTCCAAGTGAATGTAAAATTGCAATACCAACTCCTTGTCCCTCTTCCATCATCCCAAGCAATATATGCTCTGGCTCTACTCTACTATGTCCATATTTAAGTGCTTCTTTCCTTGCAAGTTCAAGTATAACTTTTACTCTTTTTGTAAATCTCTCAAACATTTACCATCTCCAAAATTTTCCTTTTTAATATTTTACCCTCTTTTTTACAAAAATTAAAATCGTTGTTTATTTTCTCATATTCATTTAATAAAGAAAAGAAAAGATTTTCAAATTCTTTTTTATCAATTTTAAGCATATTAAGATTAAATGCAAGAAAAATAGTTGAGCATAATTCTGAAGTATCAATTTTTTCGTTTTTGTAAATCTTTTTAATCATATTATAAATTTTGTTTTTCAAACTTTTACTCTTTTTTATTTCTTCTATACAATTCATTTCTTCTTTTTTAATTAATTTTACCACACTTTCAATTTCTCTAATAATTTCTTTTTCTGTCCTTCCTGTTGCTTCACATGAAGAAAGTTGATAAATTGAACCCAACGGCAAACTCCCTTCTCCATAAAAACCCCTTATGTTAATTCCAATTTTTTTTATCATATTAAAAATAAATTTTTCTTTTTTTAAAAATTTAATCCCAGGAATGTTGATAAGAACAGACGCTTTCAAACCAGTTCCAATATTTGTAGGACATGCAGTTAAGTATCCAAACTCTGGAATAAAAGCATATTCAAGTTTTTCATCAATATAATCATCTATTTCATTTGCAATTTCCCAACATTTTTTAAGATTAAAACCTGGATAAATAACTTGGATTCTCAAATGATCTTCCTCATTTATCATTACTGTTAATCTCTTTTTGGGAACAATTATAACCTTGCCATAAGAGCCATTTTCGGAAAATTCTTTACTTATAAAATGATTTTGAATAAGAATCTTTTTTTCTTGTTCATTAAGTAATGGAATATCAATAATGAAAATATCACCAAAAGCCATTTTTGAAAAAATATTTATTAGGATATTCTCTATTTCTTTGGCTTCCTCATATGTCATATTGTAAGGAAATGGATAACCTTTTATATTTCGTGCAAGGCGAATTCGTGAGGTAATTACAATATCTTTACCCAATTTAGAGTAAATCCATTTTGTATTTTTTTTAATAATATCAAAAATTTTATTTAATTTTCTCATTCACTACTCCTATTTTATCAATTGAATTTTCTAACCCAAATATTTTTTTTAAACTATTTTTTAAATTTTTAAATCTTTTCGGATATTTACCCTTATAAAAAATTTCTGTATGTATTCTCTTTAAATATGTTATAACTTCATTATAAAAATATTCATAACAAAAATCGCATCCAAGAAATCCATATTCATTAAATTCATTAAGCGTATATTTACAGACAGGGCATTTGTTCCCTTTTTTATTCTTTTTATTTTTAATTGTGAAAATTTTAATCTTTTCCCAACAACTTTTACACAATTGTAAATATTCACCATTTGAAAATTTTATTATAACATAAGGATTATTATTGCATAAAGCACATCTACTCATAAACAGGGACTCCCTCTAAATCCACAATAATTTGAAATTCCTTTCTTATTTTCATTGTTATCTTACCTGGCTTTCCATTTCCAATAATTCTTTTATCCACACTAACCACTGGAACAATTTCTGCTGCTGTTCCCGTTAAAAAACATTCATCACTTGTGTAAATATCATACCTTGTCAAATTTTCTTCTTTAACCTCAAGACCAATATTTTTGCCTATATCCATAACGACTTTCCTTGTTATACCTTCAAGTGCTCCTGCAGAAATTGGAGGTGTTTTTAATATATTATCCTTAACAATAAAGATATTTTCTCCTGTACATTCACTTACATACCCAAATTGATTTAAAATTAATCCTTCTGTTGCTCCTGCATTTGTTGCTTCTATTTTTGCAAGTATATTATTTAAATAATTTAATGACTTTATTGCTGGATTTAATGATTCAGGTAAATTTCTTCTTGTAGCAACAGTTATAACATCAATTCCTTTTTCATAAAGAATTTCTGGATATAACTGAATACTGCTTGCCACTATAAAAATAGTAGGTTTAGAACACTTTCTTGGGTCAAGTCCAAGATCTCCAACTCCCCTTGTGACTACTATTCTAATATAACTATCTTTTAAGTTATTCTTTCTAACAGTTTCAATTACCACTTTTCTTAATTCGTCAAATTTCAATGGAATTTCAAGAAGTATTGCTTTTGCTGAATTATAAAGACGAATAAGATGTTCATCAAGTTTAAAAATTTTACCATTATAACTTCTTAAACCTTCAAAAACACCATCTCCATATAATAATCCATGGTCAAAAACAGATATTTTAGCTTCTTCTTCCGTCACAAATTTACCATCTAAATAAATCCATAAACTCATTCATTCCCTCCTTTCAATTTTATCAATTTTACCTTCTTTTAAATATACTATTTTTGTTGCAAATTGTAAAAAATTTTCATTATGTGTTGCTATTACAAATGTTTTACCCATTTCCTTATTTAATTTTTTCATAAAATCATAAAAACTTAAAGCAGACATACTATCAATACTTCCTGTTGGTTCATCTCCAAGAATAATTTCAGGATTACATATTAAACTTCTACATATTGCAACTCTCTGCATTTCACCCCCTGATAATTTTGAAGGATAATAATTTTTTTTGTCTAAAATTCCAAATTTTTCCAAATATTTTTCTGCTTCTAATATAAATTTTGAATTAAATTTTTTTTCTTTAATCCATAAAGGTAAAAAAACATTTTCAATAACAGTCAATTCTGGGATCAAATAAAAAAATTGAAAAATAAAACCGAATTCTCTATTTCTTATATCTGCGATTTCTTTTTCTGACAGATCACCAACATATTTTTGATTTAAATAAACTTTCCCTTCAGTTGGTTTATCAATAAGGCCTAAAATATTTAATAAAGTTGTCTTACCAGAACCTGATGGACCAATAATAACAACTATCTCACCTTTATCAATTTCAAGGTTTATATCTCTCAGTGCAATTAAATTCCCATAATTTTTCCACACATTTTCAAGTTTAATTTTATTCATTTCTTATCGCTTCTGCTGGATTAAGTTTAGATGCCCTATTTGCCGGATAAATACTTGCTATTCCACTTACAAATAAAACAAGTAAAAAAATCCACATTATATCAAAAAAAGAGATTTCAATTGGTAATTTTGAAATATCATAAACAAATTCAGGTAATTTTATGAAATTGTATTTTCTTAAAAAAGATGCTATTAAAAGGCCCAAAAATATTCCAAAAAAAAGTCCTTTTAGTCCAAGATAAATTCCTTGATAGAAAAAAACTTTCTTTATCTCATTTGAGGTAAGACCTATTGCTTTCAATATTCCTATTTCTTTAACTTTTCTATAAACAGAAATCATCAATGTTGAAAGAATATTAAATGAGGCAACAATTACTATTAAACTTAAAATTATTGCCATTGCTTTTTTCTCAAGTGCTATTGCTGAAAAGAGAATTTTATTTTTTTCTATCCATGTTGAAATATTAAATTCACTATCAATAACATTTTTTATTTTTTCTGCAATTATTGGTGTTTGATATATATTCTTAATCTTTATACCAATTCCATGTACTCCTTTCATATTAAACATGTCAAATAAATTATTAAGGCAAGTGAAACCCATACTTACATCAAAACTATAAACTCCATATTCAATAATGCCAACAACCTTAAAAATTTTTTCTCTTGGAATTAAACCTGCAATTATATAAACATAATCACCAGTGCTAACTTCAAGTTCATTTGCAAGTTCTTTTCCAAGTATTATCCCATTTTTAATTTCACTTAGCGAGCCCTCTTTTATATAATTTTCTATATTTGTAACTTTTTTTTCTCTTTCTACATCAATACCTTTTATAACTCCTCCAAGGATATATTTTTTTGATTTGTAAATTACCTGAGACATAATATATGGAGATGCACCTTCTATTTCTTTTATATTTTTTAATTTTTCAATAACTTTCTCATAATCATAAATATATGGTCTTCCTTCAATTGTGATTAAAGGATTTGCTCCAATTATTTTTCTCTTTAAATCATTTGAAAAACCATTCATAACTCCTATAACAAGAATTAAAGCAACTACTCCAATAGAAATTCCAACAACTGTAAAAAAACTTATAAACCAGAGAAATCTATCTTCCTTTTTATTGCCTATAAATTTTTTAGCAAGAAACAAGTTATAAGAGTTCATTTTTAAAGATTTATTATAACATTTTTTCCAAATTTTTAAATTTAGGCACGAGGATGAAACTTTTTATAAATTTCTTTTATCCTTTTTCTGTCTATATGTGTATAAATTTCTGTTGTGGATATTGATTTATGTCCAAGTAATTCCTGAACAATCCTCAGATCAAGTCCTTCACTTAACAGATGCGTTGCAAATGTATGTCTAAATGTATGTGGTCTTACATTTTTTTCTATACCAGAAATTTTTGAATACTTTTTTACTATTTTCCATATACTTTGTCTTGAAATTTTATTTCCCCTATTATTTAAAAAAAGGTATTCACTTTTGTTCTTTCTCTCCTTCAAATACTCTTTTATCAATTCTACTGCTTTTTTATTTAATAAACAAAACCTTTCTCTATTTCCTTTTCCTTTCACTTTTATAAACCTATTCTCAAGATCCAAATCATCCATTTTTAGATTACATAATTCAGAAACTCTTATCCCTGATGAGTAAAAGAGTTCAAGTATAGCCATATTTCTTAAATGATTTCTTGAAATTTTATTTAAATTTAAAATTTTTTCTATTTCTTCCAAAGTTAAAACTTCTGGCAATTTTTTTTCTATTTTAGGACTTTCAATATTTATGAAGGAATTTTTAATGTACCCTTTCCCAATTAAAAATTTATAAAAATTCCTTATGCCTGAAAGTATCCTCGTAATACTTGTAGAAGAATAATTTTTTCTTTTTAAAAATATTATGAAAGAAGTTACATCATTACTATCAAATTTATTGAGATTCGTATTTTTTTCTTCAATAAACTTTTTAAATTTTGATAGGTCATTTCTATATGCTTTTGCAGTATTAAGAGACAAATTTTTTTCAATTAAGATGTGGTCTATAAACTTATCAATTAACTGTTCTATATTCATTTATTCATCCTTGATTTTACAAGTTCTTCAAATTCTTCCTCGCTTATAATTTTTACTCCAAGAGTTCTTGCTTTTTCCAATTTTGAACCAGGACTTTCACCACATATTAAATAATCTGTATTTCTTGAAACAGAATTTGATACTTTACCACCAAGTTTTTTTATATAATTATGTATCTCATCCCTTGTATAATTCTTAAGTGTTCCTGTTACTACAAAATTTAAACCTGCGAGAACATTCCTCTTTTCTTCAACCTTTTCTTCTTCTTTTTCCATCCTAACACCGGCTTTCTTCAATTTTTCTAAAACTTTCAAATTCTCCTCATTTTTAAAGAATTCAATTATACTTTCAGCAATTATTGGTCCAATTCCAGGAATACTTGACAATCTTGTAAAACTCACATTTTTAAGTTCATCAATTGAATTAAATTGACTGGCAAGAATCTCACTTGCATAAACTCCAACATGTCTTATTCCAAGAGCATATATTAAATTGGCAAATGGCCTTGTTTTACTTCTTTCAATCGCTTCCAGTAAATTACTAACTGATTTTTCACCCATCCTTTCAAGTCTTATTAAATCTTGATACCTTAAATAATAAATATCTCCATAGTCAGAAAGTAATCCCCTATCTACAAGAATATTTACCCACTTTTCACCAAGCCCCTCTATATCCATTGCATCCCTTGATGCAAAATGTATAATTCTCTCTTTAACTTGAGCAGGACATCTTATATTAGGACACCTTATTGCTACTTCTTCAGGGTCTTTAACAACATTACTTCCACAAACAGGACACTTCTCAGGAATTGGAATATCTCTTTCTTGGCCAGTTCTTGCCTCTTTTATAACCTTCACAACCTTCGGTATAATCTCTCCACTTTTTTCAACAAAAACTCTATCTCCAATTTTAACACCAAGACGTTTTATTTCATCAAAATTATGTAATGTTGCTCTTGAAACAATAGTTCCACTTACTTTAACAGGTTCAAGTATTGCAACTGGAGTTAATGTTCCTGTCCTTCCAACCTGAACTATCACATCTTTTACGATAGTTGACACTTGTTCTGGTGGGAATTTATATGCTACGGCCCATCTTGGACTTTTTGTTGTCGTTCCTAATGTTCTTTGTAAATCAAGAGAATTAACTTTAACTACCATTCCATCTATATTATATGGAAGAGAAAATCTTTTTTCTTCCCAACTATTACAATAATCAATAACCTCCTTTATATCTTTGCAATGCTTTCTATATGGACAAACTGGAAAACCAATATCTTTAAGAAAATTTAAAACTTCCCAGTGTGTTTTGGGACCATTATTTAAAAAACCTTGATATATAAAAATTTGTAAATTTCTTTTGGCAACAATTTTAGTATCAAGAAGTTTTAAAGAGCCAGCAGTAGCATTTCTTGGATTGGCAAATAGTTCTTCTCCTTTTTCTTTCCTCTCTTGATTCAATTTTTCAAAATCATCTTTTCTCATATATACCTCTCCACGAACTTCAATTGGTTCTTTATAATTTATAGTTAATGGTAATGTTTTTATTGTTTTTAAATTTTCAGTAATATCATCTCCTTTAAAACCATCTCCTCTTGTTACACCAAGAATAAAATTTCCATTTTCATAATGTAAAGATACAGCAACACCATCAAATTTTAATTCAACAACATAATCAACTTCTTTAACATCTACCATTCTTTTTATTTTTGCGTCAAATTCTATTAATTCTTCTTCAGAATAAGTGTTGTCCATACTTAACATAGGAATTTTATGTTCAATTGTTCTAAAACCTTCAAGAACAGCACCACCTACTTTTTGCGTTGGAGAATCAGGTAATCTGTATTGAGGATATTTTTCTTCAAGTTCAACAAGTTCCTTATATAACTGGTCATACTCATAATCACTTATAACTGGATTATTTTCAACATAATACATGTAATTGTAATAATTAATCAGTTTTGTAAGTTCTTCAATTCTTTCTTTTGGGCTTTTTTCCATAACTACCTCCTTTTATAAAATTATTTTACCTTAATTTACAAAAGTTTTGACAACTTCCTAAAAATTTCAATTTTTTCTTTATCTTTAATTTTACTTCTATCAACTATGTCTTTTAAAAAATCAATCGCTTTATCATATGTTTCTTTATCAACTGGATATGGATGACCGTCTTTCCCCCCAAAAGCATATGAAAATTTTGCTGGGTCATTAAATGAGGGAGGATTTCCATAAACAACTTCTGATATAAGAGATAAAGCTCTTAATGTTCTAATTCCTATGCCTTCTGTCAAAATAATATCCTTAAATTTTCTTATTTCTCTATCCTTCAACTTGCAGAAATTTTTGTATAATCTTTTTGTATCAAACTTTGTAGTAACATAATGATGAGAAGGTAAAAAAAATTTCTTATCTACATTAAAAATTGAATCTGAATTTTCAAAAATTATCTTTATATCCCTTTTTATTTCTTCAATTTTTGAATTGTTTAGATATTCAATAAAATTATTCTGCAGTTTTTCGCATTCTTTGTCAATCAAATTTATTACAAATTCTTCCCTTTTAGTAGTTATAATTCCTTTATGTGGTTGAATTATATATTTTTCATCATTTGAGTTTGTCACTTTATTAAACCAGTGATATCTTCTTGCATAACCTATCTCCTTATTCATTCCCTGTTGAATTACAGCCCAGTTTCCATTTTTGTCAACAAATATATTATGATGATAAATCTGATAACCATCCTGAATGCAATTATTATCTATTTTTGATGTAATTTTTGAAATTAAAATAATTTTTTCTTTATTTTCAATGTATTTGCAGTTTTCTATCTCTTCTGGAGTTGCAAGCCCTTTTTTACCTTTTCCACCAAAAATAAATATTCCGTATTCAGGTGCCTCATTAAAAGTTTCTTTTAATGCACAACATGTAGTTGTTGTCACTCCGGAAGAATGCCAATCAAAACCGGAAATACATCCAAGTATTTGAAAATAAATAGGGTCGGAAATTCTTGCTAAAAATTCATAAGTTCCAAATTCAGTTATTATAAGTTTACCTATTTCAAAAAGAAGTTTTTTCTGTCTTTCAAATAGCCATGATGGAGCATCCCCATAATGTAAAGGTAAATCAGCAATATTCCTTTTCATTTTTTATAAAATACCTTTAAATTATTTTTATTTATTTTAAT
>CAZCUO010000074.1:0-7151 GCA_964502135.1 uncultured bacterium | reverse complement strand
GATTAAAGTATATTTTGTTAATTTTTTCTATTTTTTCTATATTTTTGTTTTCTCAAGAGCATCCTAAAGGAGAGATTATTACTATTGATGAGAGTGGAAATTTATTACCTTTATCTGATGCAAATATAAGAGTTTGTGGGACAAATATAACATCAACTTCTAATAATTATGGAGAATACACTTTTGAAGAAGTTAATGCAGAGATTGATTTTTATATTTTAAAAGCAACAAAAGATAATTTAATTCCAACATATACAATACCAACTCCTTCTGTTTTAATTGAAGAAAAAAACAAATTAAATACAATAATAATGCTTCCAAATAGTTATGCTCCAGAAACTGGTAAATCACATTTAATTGTTATAACAGTTAACTTTGACGGAGCCCCAATTTCCGGTTCTTCTGCAAGAGTATATGACAAAAACAATAATCAAATTCAAGGATATACTATTAAGTATATAAAAGTAATTTTTGATGAACAAGGAAACCCTACACAAGTTCAATTTGTTGATGAGCCAGATGCTGATACATATGGTTATATTGTTTATAATCTCCCTCCTTCAATTTATTTTGTTTCTGCTTATAAAGATGGTATTACTTTCAATACAAGACCTGCTTTTACATTTGCAAATTCAGTAACGACTGGGATTAGTGTAATAGATGGTGTCTGGGAGGCACTGGGAAGAAAAAATTTTACAGGTAAGTGTGTTGAAATAGATAATAGAGAACCAGTAAGTGGAGCAAATATAAGTTTTATTGGATTACCGGGTTTTTCTACAGTAACTGCTTCTGATGGTAGTTTTGAAATTAATAATATTCCTTATCCTTCAATTGGTGTTTTAAAAGCAAGTAAATCAGGATATAAAACTACATGTTATCCATTTTTAATTTCAGAAGATATGGAATCTGAAGAAATTATGATAATAAGTAATGAAACATTTAATAAAGTAAAAGATGAGATAGGAATAACAATAGACCAAAGTAGAGGTAATTTTCTTGGTGGTATTTTTGATTATTATGAAAATACAATAAGAAATATTGAAATTAAAGGAGCAGATGAAACAGGGAGCGAATCTACTTTAACAGTTTATTATATGGATTCAAATAGCGAGAAATTTGATAAAAATTTAGTGAAAACGACCGATAGTAGCATCTTTTTAACCCCAAATATAGAAATTGATAAGCCAGTATATATGAAATTTACTCTTGAAGAAAATGAGATTTATTATGGATTTCTTTTTGCCTTTTCTGATTCTATTTTTATAAATTGGTTTGATTTAGATATAAAAAAGGGAAATCTTGAATTGCAAAACCCAGGACAAGAGCCCAAAGTTGTAAATGTAAGTGCACAAAATGTAGTTGTTTTGAAATTTAATTTAAATGAAACGACTGATTTTGAAAATATTGAGTTAGGTACAATAGTTATAACTGATATAGGAAATGGAGATATGTCAAAAATTTCACAAGCAAAACTTGTTCTTGATCAAAATAATAATGGTCAATATGATATTGGAGAGCAAAGTTCCTCAGGAACAATAAATCAAGAAGTGAGAAAGATAGAATTCTACCCTTCTTGGGAAATAAATGAAAGTGGTTCAATAAATTTATTAGTTCTTTATAGTTTTAATAATGCAACTGGTGGAGATGAATATAAGGCAAGTATACAGAAAAATTCAGATATAACTGGTTGGGGAGTAAATTCTGGTCTTGAAGTAAGTGTTGATGGAGCGCCAGTAGAAGGAGGGAAAATAACAATTTCAACAGAAGGACAACCTGATATAAGTGTTGACCCAGAAATTTATAATTTTGGAGAGATTAAAGTTGGAGAGGAATCAGATGTATTAACTATAAATGTAATGAATGCAGGAAGCGAGGATTTAGTAATAAATGGTTCAATACAACTTTCAGGCAGTACAACAGATTTTGTTATCGTAATAGATGATGTTTCAAATCAAACAATTCCTTCTGGAGAAATAAAAATATTACAACTAAAATTCAAACCACAATCAAATGGAGAAAAACAGATTAAAATAAAGATTTATTCAAACGATCCTGATGAAAATCCAGTTGAAATAACCTTAATAGGGACTGGATATGGAGCACCTGTTTCAGGAGGAGGTGGAGGTGGTGGATGTTTTATTGCTACGGCATGCTTTGGAAATTATAATCATCCTTTTGTTAAAATTTTAAGAGAATTTAGGGATAGAATTTTACTTAAAAATTCAATTGGTAGAAATTTTGTTAAATGGTATTACAAACATAGTCCTAAATATGCAGAGATTATAAGAAATAACCTAATTTTAAAACTCACTGCTCAGATTTTATTAATTCCAGTTGTATTTTTTGCCTATTTAGTTGTTAAAGGAATTCTTCCTTTTTTACTGATTGCTTTAACTTTCAAAAAATTGTTTTTCAGAAAAATTTAAAAAAATTTGACAAAATAAAAAATGTGTGTAAAAATAAAAACAAAAGAAAGGAGATAGATGAAAAATATAAGTAAAATTGGGTTTCTTGTAATTTCTTCAGTTTTATTTCTCGCCTCAATTGCCTATACAAAAGATTTAAAAATCGGAGTAGTAGATGTAGAAAAAATTTATTCTGAATATGAAAAAGCAAAACGAGCAAGAGAAGAAATACAGGGAAAAAGGACAGAAAAGCAAGTTGAATTATCAAAAAAACAAGCAGAATTACAGCGACTTGTAAATGAATACAATGAAAAAAAAGGCAAGTTGAAAGAAGCAGAGATGAAAGAATATGAGAAAAAAATAAATGACCTAACAACAGAAATAAATACATTTGTAAGATTAACAAACCAACAATTAATAGATGAAAATAGAAGAAAGACACAGATTTTATTAAATGAAATAGCAAAAGTTATACAAGAGTATGCAACAAAGAATAATTATGATTTAATAGTTGATAAAAAGTCATTGCCTTATTTTTCAAATTCATTTGACATTTCAGAAGAAATAATTAAAATATTAAATCAGAAAACAAAATAGGGGGAATTATTAAATTTTTTTCTTTTTATCAACAAAAAATAGGAGGGAAAATGAGTAAGAAAGGGATACTTTTTTTATTTTTAGTCTCTGCATGTTTTTTACTGGCTGACCCAATACCTAATCTTCCTCAAATTGAAAAAGAGAAAAAAGCACCAGAAATAAAAGGAATAGTTAGTCCTCAAATAGAATTAAAAAATGGTAAAACTATTCTTGTAAAAAAATTTAATATCCGAGGAAATACGAAAGTAAGTAATAAAGAAATTGAAAAAATAACGAAAGAATATGAAGGGAAGGAGATAACTATTTCTGATTTAAAATTAATTGCAGATAAAATAACAGAGATTTACTGGAATAAAGGTTATGTTACCTCATTTGCCTATGTTCCAGCACAAAAAGTAGTTGATGGAGTAATAGAAATAAAAGTAATTGAAGGGAAAGTTGGAAAAATAGAAGTAAGTGGAAATAAATATTATACAGATAAATTTATTGAAAAGCATTTTGAGAATGTCAAAAAAGAAGAAATAATAAACAATAAAACACTTGAAAGGTCTCTTTTAATTTTAAATGATTATCCTAAACTCAATGTATATGCAAACTTAAAAAAGGGTGAAAAAGAAGGGACAACAGATATTTTAATTGATGTTGAAGAAATACAATTTCCATATAATTTAAATATATTTACAAATAATTTTGGTTCAAGATATACAGGTAGGATAAGATCAGGATTTACTTTTGATCTTGGTAATCTAACAAAGAATGGAGACATTTTATCATTAACCGGAATTGGTAATATTACAGACCTTGATGACATGAAATATTATAAAATAGGATATACTTTACCTATAAATGGATATGGAACAAAAATTGGTTTGAGTTGGTCAAATATGGATTATGAAATTGGAAAAGAACTTGCAATTTTAGGAATAGAAGGTGAATCAGAAATTTGGTCATTATATTTTTCTCATCCATTAATTAGAGCAAGGTCAGAGAATTTAACTTTATTTGCTTCATTGAATTTAAAAGATATGAAAAATTACTTATTTGAAAAAACATATACAAGTTCAAAAGATAAATATACAACACTTGAAATTGGATTAAATAGAGACAAATTAATGAAAAATCAACATATTTATTTAACTGGTAAAGCAACTTTTGGACTTGGAGAATTTCTTGGCGGAATGAGTGATGAGGAATATACAAGTTCAAGCAGGCCAGGTCTTGCCGATGGGACATGGTTTAAATTAAATCTTGATATAGCAGATATTTTTAATTTTGGTAAAATTAAATTAATTACAAGAGGTTCTGGTCAAATTAGTTCTGATAATCTTGTATCAGGAGAACAGATGATTCTTGGAGGAGCAGATACAGTGAGAAGTTATCCGACAGGCGAGTTTCTTGGAGATTATGGATACTTTTTAAGTGCGGAATTAAGAACGCCTATTTTACCTGGTGAAAGTTTTTTAAATAAATATGCTAACTGGGCATTTTTCATTGACCATGGAGCAGTTTATAAACATACAAGTTTACCAGGAGAAGATGAAAGAGAATCAGCAACAGGGATAGGTGCAGGATTTAGAGTTTATGTCCCATGTAATTTTCATTTAAGATTTGATGCTGCAAGAAGAATTAGTGGTGATAAACCAAGTGATAGAGATGACTGGAGATATTGGTTTGAAGCTGTCTTAAACTTTTAAATTAAAAAATGGAAATAGAAAAAAACAAATTAATTTATAAAACAGTTAAAAATAAAAAGGAGGAAAGGATGTTTAATGAAAACGTAGTAAAAAAATTTAAGTTTTTTGGTAGAGTTTTAATGCTTATTGCATCTGGTTATTTACTATTTCCAATACAAGCATTACCTTTACCAACAGGAGCAGATGTAGTAGCAGGTCAATCACAAATTGAAACTTCTGGTAATCAAATGACAATAACTCAAACAACTGATAAATCAATAATAAACTGGCAGGGCTATTCCATTGACATAAATGAGATAGTTAAATATATTCAACCAGGTGCAAATTCAATATCATTAAATAGAGTTGTTGGAATAGACCCATCAATTATACTTGGACAATTGATAGCAAATGGAAGGGTCTGGATAGTTAATCCAAATGGAATATTCTTTGGTAAAGATGCAGTTATAAATGTTGGTGGAATAGTTGCAAGCACATTAAATATAAAAGATTCTGATTTCTTATCTGGAAAATATGAATTTACACAAATACCAAATTCTGCCCTCTCATCAATAATAAATAAAGGTAAAATAATAGTAAATGATAATGGATATGCAATACTTGTAGCACCTCTTGTTTCAAATGAAGGCCTAATAGTAGCAAATCTTGGAAAAGTAATTATAGCAGGGTCAGAGAATTTTGTTGTAAATTTTGATGGAAATAATTTAATTAATTTTACAATTTCAAAGACAACTCAAACCCCTGGAACAGTTTTAATTCCAACAAGCCAAATAACAAACATAATAAGAGAAGTTGTAAATACTCCTCAAATAATTGAAGCAGGTAGTATTATAGAAGAAAATGGAAACACTTATCTTGTGGGAGCAAGTGGAACTGTAATAAATAGCGGAACAATTTCTGCATCTTCAGGAAAAGTAGATATCAATTCAACAAATGCAACAGTTCTTACAAAGACGACAGTTATTGATGTGAGTGGGACAGGGACAAACTCAGGGGGAGAAATAAAAGTTCTTTCTTCTGGTAATACTGCCTTTGCAAGAAATGCCCAATTATTAGCAAAAGGAGGAGAAGTTTCAGGAGATGGTGGTTTTATAGAGATAAGTGCTGGTAAAAACCTGTATCTTGGCGGAAGTTTTAATGTTTTAGCAGTAAATGGAGAAAATGGTTCTGTATTAATAGACCCAGTTGTTTTAACAATTAAAGATGGAACAGGTTCTTCTGGATTTGATGGTGATATTGGATATTTTGAGGATCAGAATGAGGTATATGAGAGTGAATTAGAATCTTGGGTTGGTAATATTACTCTTCAGGCACAAAAACTCATTACAATGGAAGACCTTACAGATGATGTTCTCTTTCTTCAAACAGGTCCAGGACAGACATTTAAGATGGAGGTCCTAAATGGAAGTATAGAGTTTCAGGATATAAATGATTCAATAATAACACAGGGTGGGAATATTCAGATTTCTTCTTATGGTTATGATAGTGACTATGGTGGTCATCTAACACTCGGTTCTCTTTATACAAATGGTGGAGACATTATTTTACAGGCACTTGGTTCAGATGATGCAAATATAACCGCAGAGAATATTTCTACTTCTTCTACAACAGGTGATTCAGGAAATGTTAGTATTTTAGGCCAGGTTGCTAATATATTGGAAATATATACTTCTTCCTCTTCAGGGAATGCAGGAGATATTGATATACTACTAACTGGGACAGGGAATTCCTTTATTGGTAATAATGGTGTTTTAGCATATTCAACCTTTGCTGGTGGGAATGCAGGAGATGTAACAATCACTGCAACTTATAATAATATTGAGATTGGACCAATTAATACAACACCGGGAACAGGTGGAACAGCAGGTAATGTTCAAATCTCTGCAACGGATATATATCTTTGGCAGGTTGCAACAGGCGGTGGTTCTATTACGCTTATTTCTAATACAGGAGATGTGGGTCTTTATGGTGCTAATATTAATACTTTTGGCGGTATATTACAGATTACAGGAGCAGATACAATAACCCAGTTAACAGGAACCACAATAGACACAGGTTCAGGAAATATAACCTTTACAGCAGAAAATAATATAACAATTGATAATATAATAACAACAGGAGAGGCACTTATTTCTTCTAACTCTGGAAGTATATTAGAGGATGGGGACTTAAATGCAGACATAACAGCAAATAAAATAACACTCACTGCAGGAACAGATATATCCATTGGTACTGCCTCTTCTGATATCACAGCAAATGCAACAGGCAAAATTACAATCTATAATGTTGGGGTTGGTACAACTGCTGTGTTAAGTTCAACTGGCACAGGAGATATTGCTTTTACACAAAAGATATCAGGTAATATTGATATAACTGCCTCAACAAATGATGGTGATATTTCTATTACTAACGAGGGACCGGGTAATATATTAGCAAACAATGTCATCGCTGGTAA
>CAZCUO010000073.1:0-2779 GCA_964502135.1 uncultured bacterium | reverse complement strand
TTTAATTAAGAAGTTTATTAAGACAGAAAAAGGGCAAACGATTGCTGGCCAAATTATATGGAAAATCCCCTTTTTAAATGATATTTTTTTAAAAAGAGAAATTATAAATTTTTCAAAAACACTTTCTACATTATTAAATGGGGGCGTTGATATAATTGAATCATTTAATATTGCAAAGAATGTTTTAATAAGTTTTAATATGAGAAAAGAAATAGAAGAAATATCACAATATGTTTCAAAAGGTGGTTCTATTTCTTCTGCTTTTTCAAAAAGTAAATATTTCCCTTATTTATTTTCTCAACTTATAAGTGCAGGTGAGAGAAGTGGGAATCTATGTGAGATGCTTGATAAGATTGGAGATATTTATGAAGAAGAATTGTCCCAAAAATCAACAAGATTTGTTACTTTTTTAGAGCCATTTATGATTCTTTTTATAGGAGGAATTATAGGTTTTATAGTAATATCCATTCTTTTACCAATTTTTCAGATATCGCAATCAATAAAATGAGCACCAAAAAAGGTTTTACATTTATTGAGTTAATGGTTGTTATTATAATAATAGGAATGCTTGCTATGATTGTTATGCCTTCTTTTTTGAAAAGAGTTGATGAAGCAAAAATAACTGCTGCTAAAGTTCAGATAAAAAGTTTTGAAAGTGGACTTAAACTTTTTTATCTTGACAATGGTTTTTATCCTTCAACGGAACAAGGTCTAAAAGCACTTGTTGAAAAACCTACTTCAGGAAGAATTCCATCTAAATGGAGAGAAGGGGGTTATCTTGATAAACCTATAATTCCTAAAGACCCATGGGGAAATGATTATATCTATTTATCCCCAGGAAGAAAGGGCGAAGATTATGAAATAATTTCCTATGGAAGGGATGGCAAAGAAGGTGGAGAAGGTCCAGATGCAGATATATCAAGTTCTGAAATTGAATAAAGGTTTAACATTTTTTGAAATGATTGTTGTGATATTGATAATTTCCTTTTTTTTTCTCTAATTTTTACCTCTTTCAAAACATTTTTACCAGAGTTTCAAAATGAAGAAATACAAAAAATCCTTTATAAAATAAAAGAAGCAGAAAAAAAAGCCATTAGTGAAAAAAAATTAGTGAATTTTTACTTTGATATTGATAATGATTCTTATTGGTTTGAAAGTAATGAAGAAGTAACAGAAACAACAAATTCAAATTTAGATTTTTATAAAGCCAAAAATGAATTTGAAGAAAAAACGACTGGAATAATATATTTTAGAATTTATCCAGACAAGAAAGATTTTTTCCTTCTTTATATTTATGACAATGAAAAGAATCTAATTTATACACTTTTTAGTAATCCTTATTTAGATATAGAAATTTATAAAGGAGAGTTATCAGATGAAAAAATTTAAACATGGTTTCACATTACTTGAAATTATGATTAGTATAGGAATATTTGGTATAGTTGCTATTGTATGTTTAACAAATTATCTTATATCCCTTAAAAATATTAAGGTAGCAAATGATAAAGTTAAAATTTTAATCCTTGCGCAACAAAAGATTGAGGAATTGAAGATGAAAAAGGAAGTAAAGGAAGAATTAGGGAATTTTGAAGAAACCTTTTTTAATTTTATATGGAAAGTGGAACTTTCTGATACGGTGATTTTTGATACCTATGAAAACATTGAAATGAAACCATATAAACTTATAATTGAGAGTCCAAACGAATCATACACTTTAATTTTGCCTTTTCTTAAAAAAATAAGTGAAAAATGAATAAATTAATAAATAAGGGATTTACACTTATAGAGATAATGGTTTCTCTTGTGATAATTTCTTTAACATTTATTCTTGGATATAGGACTTATTTTACAATACAGAAAAATATTACAGAAGTTGAAAAAAGCATCAGAGAAACTAAAATTTTATTCAATTTTTTAAATTGTTTTAAGGCAGAAATAAATGGTATTTGTGGGATTGAAAATTTAAACTTTGAAAAAAAGAAAATAAGTTTTTTGACATTACTCCCAGATTTATATTATCCTGTAGAAGTAGAGTATATAGTTGAAAATATAGAAAATGGCGAAAAACTTATACGTATCCAGAGAAATATTTTAAATAATTATGAATTTAAAATTTCAATTTTAAAATGTGAAAGTATCAATTTTTCATTTTTTGTAGAAGGTGAATGGAAAGAAGAAATTGAAAAAGATAATTATCCTAATGGGATTGCAATTGAAATTAATTATCTTGGAAAGAAAATATTTTATCCAATTTATTTAAATTTAATTGAAAATGAAAAAAAATAGTGGGTTTATTATGATAATTGTTTTGGGTCTTTCTCTTGCTTTTAGTTTTATGGTTTTGTCTTTTAATTTTAAAACTAAAGAGTATGTTGATTCTGTTGTTAAACAATATGAAAATTTTAATATGGAAAATATATGTGAACTTGGTTTTGAAATTGCAAAAGAATTACTTAAAAATGACAAAAATAGTTATGATTATTTTGGTGAAGAATGGATGCATAGGAGAGTTTTTAATATAGAAGATTATTATGTAATAATTGAGATAAAAGATGAAAATTCAAAAATAAATATAAATAAAATTATTGAAGAAAAAGGGCAGATTAATCAATTATTGTTGGATTTATTAAAGAATTTGTTTTTAATTTGTGGTTATTCTTTTTCCTTATTTGATAGTTTGCTTGATTGGATTGATGAAGATAATTTGGAAAGACCAATGGGTGCTGAATATTTTTACTATTCTTCTGTAGGGTTTAAAAATCTACCTCCAAATAAAAAA
>CAZCUO010000072.1:0-7016 GCA_964502135.1 uncultured bacterium | reverse complement strand
CGGTTGAACCAAACTTACAAATTGCAAGAATATTTTATGAACTTGTTAAAGGAAAAGTTATATGTAATAAGGAAAAAGATAAAAACTGGGTATATATGATTGACCAAGCATGTAGTAGAGAGAATAGATTCCATTCTATTTTACACTCAATTGACTCACTTTGTGTTTCACTTGCAAGAGCAGTCCTTACTGATAAAGAGAAAATTAAAGAATATCAGGAAAAAGATGAAATAATTCTTGCAAATAGAACCTTTAATAAATCAATCTCTTTATGTGATGTTAGACCAATTGTTTATAAAGCACGACTTGAAAAAAATCTTCCAATTGACCCAATTAAAAGTTATATAGAAAGTGGCTATCAAGAAAAAATAGAAAAAGAAAGGAAATAAAATTTTAAATTACTCTTGACAAAAAAATTTTTTAAGGTATAATATGTATAAACATTTAAACAAAATGGAAACGAAGATAAAAAGAGAATATGGAATAAGTTTACATTACAAGATAAGAAAAGAAATAGAGAAATTTATAAAAGAAAATGAATTTAAAGATGAGATGCTACCACCAGAAGAAGAGATTGCAAAAAAATTTAAAGTTAGTAGGGGGACAGTAAGGAGAGCAATTCTTGACCTTGTAAATCAAGGCATTTTATATAGAATTCCAGGAAAAGGGACATTTATAAATAAGAAAACATTATCAATAGAAAAAATAACAATATTTTCACCATGGCATATTCATAAAGAACCAGAGATTGCTCAAAATACATATGAAGATGTTTTATTAAGGGAATTAAGAAAAAATATTTTAAAGAATGGATATACACTCATTTTAAAAAATCTTGAAAAAGAAGAGATAGAGTTTACAGAAACAACAAAAGAATCAAATGGAATTATAATTTTAAATCCAAGAAGAAATGAGGAAGAGATTATTAATAGAGTTAGTAAGTTTTCAATTCCTTCTGTTTTTATTGGAGCAAATTTAAAAAGGGATGATGTAAATTATGTCTGTGTAGATAATAAAAATGGGATAAGACAAGCGGTTGAATATTTAATTTCTCTTGGACATAAAAATTTATTCTTTATAGGTGGAAGTCCTGAAAGTTATGATACATATGAAAGATATGAAGCATTTATAAATATTTGTGAAGAGGAAAATATAAAACATAGAGAGATAATTTTTGAAAGTAATCTTGATTGGAAGAAAGAGGTTGAAAAAATCATTTTTGATATTTTAAAAAACAAAGATTTACCCGATGGCTTTATAACAGGAGGTATAACTCTTTCTTTATATTTAATTGAGGCAATAAAAAAAGCGCATAAATCATTACCTGATGATTTTTCATTAATTGGATTTGATGATTTCCCAATATGTTCCCATTTAAATCCTCCATTAACAACAATCTATCAGCCAATTGAAAAACTTGCAGAAATAGGATTTAAGATTTTATGTGAAAGTATGAAAGGCAAAAAAGAAAAAAGGCAGATAATACTGGATACAAAACTTATAATTAGAAAAAGTGTAAAAGGGAGGTGATGTATATGAGGGTAAAAAATCTTATAAAAATCAAAAAAATTTAAAAGAAAGGGGGTAAATAAAAATGAGAAACAAAAATAAAAAAACTGGCTTCACTCTAATAGAATTGCTTGTAGTGGTGGCCATCATTGCTATTTTGGCTGCCATTTTATTACCAGCATTAAGTAAAGCAAGAGAGAAGGCAAGGCAGGCATTATGTATGAGCAATCTAAAACAACTTGGTCAGGCAATGCATATGTATTTACTTGATTATGATGAATATTTTCCCCATTGGTCAGAAAGAAGACTTCATAGAGCATTATCAAAATATCTAAACTATCCAGACGATCAATGGCAATATGGTGGTCCAAGGGGTGTTTTTAGATGTCCAAGTCATAGACCTATATATGGAGGTCCTTCTTATGGTTTAAATATTTATCTTGGATGGAGAGATTATTGGCTTTATCCAACAACTTCTGATAGAACTCAACCTGTTAAACTTTCAAGGGTAAGACATCCTGGAAGAATTATTATGATATGTGATGGTAAATATGGTGCAGATCCAAGATTACCATATGATAAAAGGTATGACCAGATTTGGTCTTCAGGAACGCCACCTGATTATGAAACATGGGTCTGGCCTCCATATGCTGCACAATTTTCATGGGGATTTGCATCTCCAAGACATAATAGAATGATAAATGTTGTTATGGTTGATGGCCATTGTGAAGCATTAAAACCAGAGGATATTTTTAAAGATGCTACTGATAATCCACCTGGTCATGCATCAAGCAAATGTTATTACTGGTATTCAGGATGGTTTAGATAAAAATAAATTAAAAAGGAGAAGTTATGAATTTTAAAATATATATTTTGTGGGTATTATTTTTATCTGTTTTTTTGTTTTCAGAAATAAAAATTGAAAAGGAAAATCAGATAGTGAAAATTAAGAATAAAAATTATGAAATTGACTTTAATTTAAATTCATCCTATGGAACAGCAGAGATAAAATACCAAGGGAAAAATTTAGTTAAAATAATTCCTGGTTTTGTAAAATTATATCCAACAGAAGAAAAAGGAAAATACAAGACAGAAAGTTACTGGATACCAACAGGGGTTCAAAAACTTGAATATAAAATAAAAGAGAATGCCAAAGAAGTTGAAGTTATTATGATAAAAAATTTCCCTGATTTTTTAGTAAGGGATTACTTTATAATTGAGGATGGTGTAATCAAATATATAACAGAATCAGAAAAGAAGAAAATAGATTTTTCATTTGAATATACAGTTTTTTTCAATTTTGATAAATCAATTGAAAAGTTTATTTGGGATAGTAATGAAGTTTTATCAGAAAATCTTGGAGATTACTGGCAGAAATTTATAGAAATAAAAGATAAAAGATGGGTCTCTGGTTATAATGAAAAAGAAAGATATGGAGTTATAATTGTAAGAGATTTTAATTTTGACCCTGACCCTGCCTGGCACCATTATAGATTGTTTAAAGGTCCTTCCCTTGGAGTAAAAATTACACAGAGAGATTTTTTAACAAGAAGGCAATTCAGAATAATTCCTTTTGATGAGATTACACCAGAAGAAATGGTAAAAAAGATAGAACTTGGTGATACACTTCCAAGCACATATTCATTTATAAATGAAAAAAGAGTATATCCAGTATTTTTAAAAGAAGGGAATATTAAGATTGATGGAGAAATTATTGAAGATGTATGGTGGGATTTGAGGAAAGAGGCAAATTTTTACAAATTTGACTGGAATAAAACAAATCCATATTTTGCCTCTCAACAAACAGAATTTTCTATTTTTTATGACAAAGAGAATATTTATTTTTCTGTTAGATGTTATGAAGAAAGGATAAAGAATTTAAAGGTAGAGCAGAAAACAGGAGGACATGTCTGGAGAGATGACTGTATTGAAATATTTATTAAACCTCCTGGGACTGATTATTTTCAATTTGTAGTAAATCCTATTGGGGAAAGGTATGATAATAAAGGGCGGGTTGATAAATGGAAAGCAGGTGGAAAAATTTTTGATAATTACTGGCAAGTAGAGATTGCTATTCCTTTTTCAATTTTAGGGAAATACCCTAAAAACGGAGAAATTTGGGGATTTAATATATGCAGAGAAAGAAGACCAGAAGAAGAATTAAGTTCTTGGAATGAGACAGGCGGACTTGGTGGTTTTCATCAAATAAATAAATTCGGTCAATTAATATTTTCACCAACTTTAACACCAGTAAAAGTTACAGTATTTGAAGCAAAAGAAACGGTAGGAGTTATGTCTGAAATAATAAATTTTGAAGAAAAAATTAGTGAACCATTAAGGATTTCTTTGTCAATACCTGATAGTAGAGCAATTGAGAAGATTTATCAGATTAATTTAAATAAAAATGAAAAAGATATTATTTCTTTTTTTCTAAAAGGAGATGTGGAAAAAGGATATAATTTGAGTTTTGACATTACTTCAAGAACAGGAATTCCATTTTATGCCAATATATTTGAAAAGATAGGTTATACTGGACTTGTAAGTAAATTATGGCCATTAAGTTATGGAAATAAACTATATTTAAAACAGGATACTTCACAAATATTTATATTTCTTTTTGGGAATTACACAGAAAAATCACAAAAATTTTCTTTAATCCTTGAAGTTCCAGAAGAGATTAAACTTTTGTTTTTAGATAGAGATTATAATTTTTCTTATGGACAGTTTTTCCCTCTTGAAGAAGTAAAACAGGAAAGATTAAAAAGGGATAATTTAGGTTTTGTAAGATATAAAATTAAATTTTCAAAAGAAATTCCACTAAGGAAATTGCCTTCTCAGGAAGAAGAAAGAAATTATGATAGAATTATTTTACCATTTTATTTTGGGGAAACAGATTTAAAGTCATTTAATATATATTTTCATCTTGAAAGTGAGGATGGAAAAATAAAAGAGAAAGAAAATGTTTATAATGTAGAGGTTATTCCGCCTTTTAAAGCAAAATTACCAAAGAAAATAGAAACAGGTATATTTTCATGGTATTTTGGAGTAATTCAAAATTCAGTAAAGGATAAAGATAGAAAAGAAGCAGCATTAAAAACATCTTCCACATTTAAAGATGCTGGTTTAAATTTAATTGTTTATAGTGCATATAATAAAGAAATAAAAGAAGCATTGAATAAAGAAGGGATAAGAATAAGGCCAAGTTTTTGGTGGTTCTGGTGGGATAAAGAATGGCTTAAGGAACACCCGGATGACTATGCAATTAATTTTGAAGGTAAAAAAGCAAAATATGGAGGGATTGATACAGTGTGTCCTATGGTTTTGATTGAAAATGAAAAGGCATTTGAGAATACAAAAAAACTCGTTCAAAAACTTGTAACTGAAAATGGAAATGATATATGGCATGATACAGAAGGACCTTATAGTTGGGAAATTTGTTTTTGTGATAGATGTATAAAAGAATTTAAAAAAAGATACAATATCCCAGAGAGAGAAAAATTAGGACCAAAAGAAATAAAATTAAAATATAAAAATCAATGGCTTGAATTTTGTGACTGGCAACAAGCGGTTATATTTTCAAAGATAAATAAAGCAATTAAAGAGGTAAATCCAGATGCAAAATTTGCAAATTATGGAGGACTTTATGAGCCAGAACATAGATGTAATTGGGAAATGCTTTCTGAATATAAATCAATAGATATAGCAGGTCCTTCAATGTATGAACTTTCTCCTTTAACACTTAAATACTGGGAAGAAGAATTAGAAAAATTTAAAAAGAAAGTTAAGAATATACCTATAAATGTGTGGTTAAATAATGAAGCAAGACAGACAAATTATAAACTTTTAAGAACTCAAGCATTAAAGGCAATTACAGTGGGGGCTCAGGGATATAGTATTTATTATAGCCAACTTTTACTTCAGGATGGTAGAAGGTTATATGACCTAGGAATAGTAAACACAATTATAAGTGATTTTGAAGATTTTTTTGTTAATGGGAAAAAGATTGAAGGAGAAATATTCATAGATAAAAACAAGGATAATTATTCAATAGATGGATGGGAACTTGGAGATGAAAAGGTTATATTTATTTTCAATCATGATGATAAAAACAAAAAAGAAATTAAATTTAAACTTCCGTTCAAACTGGTGAAAGAAGATGTTATTTATGATTATATAAAAAAAGGGAAAATTGAAAAGAAAGAAGAAATTTCAGTAATACTTGATAAACTTGGAATAGGGGTGATATATATAGGTAGTGAAAAGAGATTGAAAGATAGAGAAAAATTTTGGAGCAATAAACCACTAAATTTGCTTCAATAATTAATTACTACCTCCAAAATTGTTGTTCTGAGAATATGAAAATAAAAAAATGGGATTTTTTCTAAAAGAAAAAATTGATTTTAAAAGGCATAATGAAGAAGTAAAGAGATTGTGGGAGGATTATAGAGAGAAAAAACATACAAGAGTTCCTGTAATCATAGGAGGTAGCATAAGGAATTTTTTTGAAAACCCATATTTAAATAGAGAGGGTTATACTTTCTATCAATTTTATAACAATCCTGATATACATATAAAATGTCAACTTTTATTTCAGAAATGGTGGAGAGAAAATATAATATGTGATAGAGAAATGGGGCCACCAGATGATGGATGGCAAATAAATATAGATTTTCAAAACAATTATGAAGCAGGATGGTTTGGTTGTAATTTAGTTTATCTTGATGACTTTATTCCACCTGATACAGAACCAATATTTAAAGAAAATAAATATAAACTATATGAAATTGAACCACCAGACCCTTTATATGGAAATCTACTTGGAAGAGCAATGGAATTTTTTGAATATATAAATGAGAAATGTAAAAATTTAGAATTTGAAGGGAAACCGGTTAAAGGTCCAACAACAATACCAGGTGAAGGAACAGATGGCCCATTTACAGTTGCAGGAAAATTGAGAGGTTTAACAGAAATATTTTTTGACATGTTTGATGATGAAAAATACTTTTTTGATTTGATGAATTTTGTCACAGAAAATATAATAAGAAGAATGAAAGAAATAAGAAAATGGAGATGGAAAAGGGAAGGAAAAGAAGAAATAAATTTTAAGACAAAATATTTCTGTTTTGCAGATGACCTAATTGCAAATTTATCAGTAGAAAAATATAAATATTTTGTATTTCCATTTCATAAAAGAATAGTTGAAGAATTTTCAGATGGAGGTCCAATTCATATACATTTATGTGGAGATGCATCACATCTTTTTAAATTTTTGAAAGAAAATTTGAATGTTTATTCTTTTGATACTGGTTTTCCAATTGATTTTGGAAAAGTTAGAAAAGAACTTGGAGAGGAAGTTGAAATAATTGGTGGTCCTAATATAGTTTTGCTTAAAAATGGTAAAAAAGATGAAATAGAAAAAGAAGTTAAAAAAATATGTAAAAGCGGAATAATGGAAGGCAAAAGATTTATAATGAGAGAGGGAAATAATCTTGCACCTTTAACACCTG
>CAZCUO010000071.1:0-32964 GCA_964502135.1 uncultured bacterium | reverse complement strand
ATTTATAAATTTTTCAAAAATATTTTCCTTTTTCATTTTTTATCACCTCCTTTGCTTTTTCCAATATTTTTAATGCTATGTCTCTTTTTATTCCAATTTTTTCAATTTCTTCAACATTTTTATCTAACAATGAGTATATATTTGGGAAATTTAAAATAATCTTCTTTTTCGTCTTTTCTCCAACACCTTTTATTTCATCAAGAAATGAAAACTTAAATTCTCTACTTCTTAATTTCTTGTGATAACTTATAGCAAATCTATGTGCTTCATTCCTTATTCTTTGTAATAATTTTAATTCAGATGATTCATGTGGAAGTTTAACTGGCTCCTCTTTCCCTTCAACAAAAATTTCTTCTTCTCTTTTTGCAAGAGAGATAACAGGAATTTTTATATTATACCTCTTTAAAACTGAAAGAGCAACGTTTAATTGGCCTTTCCCTCCATCAACAAGAATTAAATCTGGTATTTCTCGCCTTTCTTCCTCTGAGTCAAATCTCCTTGTTAAAACTTCTTCAAGCATTTTATAATCATCTATTCCCCTAACAGTTTTTATTTTATATCTTCTGTATCCTTCCTTATTTGGAACTCCTCCAATGAACGAAACTTTACTTCCCACTGCATAATCACCAAAAATATTTGAAACATCATAACCTTCTATTAAATTCGGTATTTTTTTAAGATTAAGTATCTTGGCAAGGTTAAAAAGAACATTTTCTTCACCATATTTATAAAGTTCATTTTCTTCTCTAATAGGGAATTTTTTAGCGAGTTCCTGGAGTAAAAATAACCTTTTTTTTATTTTATCTGCTTCTTCAAAGTTTAATTTTTTAATTTCCTCCATCATCCATTTTTTTAATTTATTCTCAAAACTTTTATACTCTCCATTAAAAAATGCGCAAACTCCTTCAACAAGTTTTCCATATTCTTCTTTTGATATTTTATTTTCACATGGACCAGAACATTTACCTATATAATATTGAATACATAATTTAACTTTTCCAGAAGATATATCTTTCTTGCAATTTCTTATTGGATAGAAACTTCTTAAAAATCTAACCGTCTCTTTTAATAATTTTTTATTTGTAAATGGTCCAAAATAAATTGCATTTTCAGTTCTTTTTTCCCTGACAATTTGAATTGAAGGAAAATCTTCTTTTGTTATTTTAACAAGAGGATAACTTTTATCATCTTTTAAATTTGTATTATATTTGGGTTGATATTTCTTTATCAACTGATTTTCAAGTATAAGTGCTTCTGCTTCAGAGGCCACAGGTATTACTTCAAAATCATAAATTTTTTCTGAAAGTATTAATACTTTTGTATTATTTCCCGAAGGAGTAAAATAAGAACGAATTCTCTTTTTTAATGAAGATGCCTTACCAACATAAATGACATTACCTTCTCTATCTTTCATTAAATAAACGCCTGGTGAATCGGGTAGTTCTTTAAGTTTTTGTTTTATTTCCTTCATTTTCTTCTTTGGAAATTTCATCAACATAATTTAACTTTAAATCTGTAATTGTAGCCATTAAAATTCTATTTTCATCCTCTGTTAAATTTCCTTTTGTTTTTTCTTTTAAAGTCTCAAGAATTTCTATAATTTCTTTTGTCATTTGTAAATTTTTTTCAATTTTACCTGTGGCAGGATTTACAATTTTCCCTAAAGATTGCCACCCAATCTGAGCAAAAAAGTCAACTATAACAAGAAAGTTATTCTTCATTGCTACCTCCTTTTTAATTAATTATACCGAAATGAGTAAGATATTTTAAAGATTGATAAAAAAATTGGTCAAATTCTGACTCAATGGAGAAAGCCAGTTTAATAGTCCTGCCATAGCCATAAATATGATTATAAAAATCCCATATCTTTCAATTCTATCATATTTAACGCTTAAATTATAAGGCAAAACAACAGAGATAACTCTTGAACCGTCAAGTGGAGGAATTGGAATTAAATTAAAAAAGGCGAGTATAAAATTTATAAAACTTCCCATTTTAAGAATATTGATTAAGTTTATAGAGTTGGTAATCTTACATAAAAGAGCAAATGTAATCCCTAATAAAATGTTGCTTAATGGTCCAGATATCCCAACACTAATCATGCCCCTTTTATAATTTCTAAAATTTAGTGGATTTATTGGAACAGGTTTGGCTATTCCTATCAAAATCGGAGAACGGAAAATTATAAGAAGAATTGGTAATAATATAGTTCCAATAGGGTCCATATGAGGTAGAGGATTTAAAGTAAGACGGCCCATAAATTTTGCTGTAGGATCCCCATTTTTTAATGCCGCATATCCATGAGAAACTTCATGGACAATTACAGAGAAAAATAAAATCAATAGAAAAATTAGCATATGTAACATTTTATTTAAATTCCACTTTAAAAGTAATTATTTGATATGGATTGAAATCAAACTCCAACTTTTTATTTTTTATAATAAGTTTTTTCAAACTTTCTTCTTTTACATTACTGAGCCAGACATTTTTAACATCTCTTTCAAAAATTAACGCCCCTTTGCCTTTCTTCCCTTCATATTCAACCAATCTTAAAATATAGGAATTTTCACCAGTTGATTTTTTAAAGGAGGTTGGGATGATATCACCTTTTATTTTAAACAAGTCAAATTTTTTAATTTCCCCATTAAATAAAATCGGTTGATTATTATATTCCATTGCCATTTTTGTTACTTCTGTAATTGTTGATTTTCCAAAAAATAATCTATAAGAAATAAAATGGTGTCCAGAGTCAGGATTTCCATCAGGTTCATACGGATTTCTGAATAATGTCAGAGATAAATTATTTCCATCTATATAGTATCCATATTTTTCTCTATTAATAATTACATACCAATAATTATTTTCTCTAAATCCAGCCCATCTTAACGCGGGATACTCCCTTGGTATATTTTTTCTTTTCATTACTCCAAAAGGTATTTCACAAAAAAATTCACTTTTTTGAATATTAAAATTAAAATTTGCTCTAACCATAGGAACTCCAATTTCACTATTTCCTTTTATTTTCCAGTCTGTTTCAAATTCAAAATCAATGAAAGGGAAATCTCTATAAAGTAAAGTTCTCTGAATAATTTCAGTGTCTTTATATTTCCTTATGACTTCAAAAATTATATGAGAATTCTTTTCTTTTATTTCAAATTTTTCAATATCTATTAAATTCTCAATCTTATAAATATTACCAATTATCCATGCACTCATTGGATGTGGTTTTTCCCAGTAAATTTTTATCAAATTAGCACATGTTTCTGCCCAAAAAGAACTTCTATCTTCAGGAATTGAATTTGCTCTTGGTATAACCTCTTTATTATTTTTCTTATCATAAATACCTCTTATAAGGCCTGATTTTTTATCTATCCAAATAGAATAAAATTCATTTTCCCACTCTTCTTCTTTTTTTGCAAAACAACATTTATCAATTTTACCTTCTTTAATATAAAATGTTTTAAAGTTATAAGGTGGAATTAAAGTGGTATTAAAAACAAGATTACCTTCAATTATTTCTGCATCTATTTTTTTACCACAATCATCCTCAATATGTATATTTTCATTTCCATTATACTTGAGTTTAACAGGAAATTTTGTCTCCCACCCATTTGGATTAAAAATTGTTATGCTTTCATTTTTTATTTTCAATTTCTCTAATATTTCATTTATTATATTATTCCCTTCCTCTATAACTTCCTTAGCAAGATTATTAGAAAAATCATAGGATTTATGAATTGCAGAACCATCAAGAATATCATGAAATTGATTAAAAAGGGTTTTCTCCCACATTTTTTCAATTTCTTTTTCTGGATATAAACCATTATTGATTGAAAAAATAGATGCAATTGTTTCAGTTTTTAATAATATACTTTCACAATTTCTGTTATTCCTTTTTATGTCTGAATGTGTAGTATAACAACCTTCAAAAATAAAATTTAGTTCATCTTTAACAACAGGTAATCTATTTTTGTATTTTTCAATCTTTTTAAAATATTTTTCAGTTGTGGAAAATTCAAGATAAGGAAAACATGGCTTCTCATTAAGTTTTATCTTTCTTTCAATGTCTTCTTCTGTTGGCCCTCCTCCATGGTCTCCTATTCCATAAACAAACATAAAATCTTTAATCTTATACTTCTTATAATAGTCAATTAAAGATGGAATAATTCTGTCGCTATCTATTTGATTATTATAGACACTATTAAATGCGATTATTTTACTTTTATAGGTCCTTCCCAAATAAATAATGGATATCCTTTTCCACACCTCATGAAATAGTAATAATTTATATCTGCATTCTTTAAAATTGATGGAATTGTATAGGGATGTCCAAATGTATCTGAAGACCACATAATTTTCACATCCTTACCAAAATTTTCCTTTATATATTTTTTTGAATAAATTATATGCCTTACTATACTTTCTCCATCTGACATATTCAAATCATTTTCAACCCATGCATTTGCAGTAATGTCCCAATTTCCACTCTCAACTTTTCTTCTTACCTTTTCAAATAATTTTTTATCCTTATCTTCTACTATTTTATAAACATGTGTCTGACTTTGAGAAAAAGTTAAGTCCTTATATTTTTCCATCAAATTACAAACTGTTGAAAAATCCCTTAAAACAACATTTACTGTATCTTCATAAGTCCATAACCAATTCATATCAATATGTGCATGTCCTATAAGATGAACTTTAAATTTTTTAGCATATGGTTTAAAATCCATTAATAAATTTTCAATATTCTCTTTTATTTCCTTAAATTTGTCCCATTCTCTTCTTTCAATTATTTCAGGATTAAGAATTTCTATACATTTTTTAAACTTTTCTTTCAATTTTTTAATTTTTATCTCTTCAGTTAAAATTTGGGCAAATTTTATTTGATACAATAATGACTTTAATTCAAATAATAAATCATTTACATTTTTAATTGAAAGATATGCCCAAAAAACCCCAAGCCCATCACCTTTTTCTGTTTTAAATACTAAAAGAATTTTTTTACCTGGCTCTGCTTTTTCAATCAAAGTAAAAGGAGTTGCAATTTTATCTGCCCAGAATTTATGAGAATAAGATTCTTTTCCATTTATAAACAATTTTACCCCCGATGGGAAAACAAATTTTAAATCTATTCTACTCCCATCAATTTTAATTCCTTCTATCTCTTCCGGTATTTCAATCCATTTCCTAAAATATGCATCTCCATCATTTAATGACCAATTTATTGGTTGTCTTCTTATATCCCAATTATTATCATCAATTTCTATTTTTTCTCCATCGCTTATTCCTTGTTTAAATTTCCATTCATTTAGAAATAATAAATTATTTATTTTATTTTGAAAATTATTTAAATTTCCCTCCCATTTTTCTAATTTTTCCATTTTTCACCTTTTTCAAAATTTTTATTTTCTAAAAACTAAAACTCCATTTTCAACATCAACTATTATTTTATCATTTTCCTTAAATTCACCTGCAAGAATTTTTAAAGCAAGTGGATTTTCTATTTCTTTTTGTATAGTTCTTTTTAATGGTCTAGCTCCGTAATTTTCATCATATCCTCTTTCCATAATGTATTCTTTTGCCTTTTCCGTTAACTCAATTTTAATTTTTTTATCTATCAACCTATTCTGTAAATATCCTATTTGAATATCAATAATTTTCATTATATCTTCCCTTTTTAAACGATTAAAAATAATTATCTCATCAATCCTATTTAAAAATTCGGGTCTAAATTTTGTTTTCAATGTTTCTATTATTTTCTCTCTTACTATATTTTCATCGCGAAATGATGTAATAAATTGACTTCCTATATTTGAAGTCATTATTACAACTGTGTTTCTAAAATCAACAGTTCTTCCATGACCATCTGTTAATCTTCCATCATCAAGTAATTGTAAAAGTATATTAAAAACATCTGGATGGGCTTTTTCAATCTCGTCAAATAAAATTACACTATAAGGTCTTCTTCTTATCCTTTCTGTTAACTGACCTCCTTCTTCATATCCAACATATCCAGGAGGGGCACCAATTAAACGTGAAACTGTATGTTTTTCCATATATTCGCTCATATCAATACGAACAAGTGCATTTTCATCATTAAACAAAAATTCAGCAAGTGCTTTTGCAAGTTCTGTTTTTCCCACACCTGTTGGACCAAGAAACATAAAAGAACCAATTGGTCTATTTGGGTCAGAAAGGCCTGCTCTACTCCTTCTTATAGCATTTGAAACTGCTTTAATTGCTTCATCCTGGCCTACAACTCTTTGTGACAATCTCTCCTCCATATGAATCAGTTTTTCTTTTTCTTCTTCAATTAATCTGCTTACCGGAATTCCAGTCCATTTAGAAACAATTTCTGCAATATCTTCTTCTGTCACTTCATCCTTCAATAATCCTTTACCTTTTTGAACTTCTTTCAATCTATTTGTTTCATATTCCAGTTGTCTTTGAAGTTCAATCAATTTCCCATATTTATACTCTGCGGCTTTATCCAAATCTCCTTCTCTTTGTGCCTTTTCTATTATATTTTTCGTCATTTCAATCTGTTGTTTTATTTCTCTTATTTTTTCAACTATTTCTTTTTCTTTAACCCACTGAATATATAGTTTTTCTCTTTCATTTTTAAATTCTTCTAATTCCTTTTCTATTTTTTTCAATCTTTCTTCAACCTCTGGAGAATTTTCTCTACTTAATCCTTTTTTCTCTGTTTCAAGTTGATTAATTTTTCTTTCTATTTCATCAAGTTCAACAGGTTTGCTCTCAATTTCCATTTTAAGTTTACTTGCTGCTTCATCAATCAAATCAATTGCTTTATCTGGTAAAAATCTTCCACTTATATACCTATGGGATAAAACAGCAGCAGCCACAAGAGCATTATCAGTTATTTTAACTCCATGATAAACTTCGTATTTTTCTTGTAATCCTCTTAAAATTGAAATTGTTTCTTCAACACTTGGTTCTTTAACATAAATTGGCTGAAATCTTCTCTCAAGTGCTCTATCTTTTTCAATATATTTTCTATATTCATCAAGGGTTGTAGCTCCTATACATCTTAAAGTCCCCCTTGCAAGTGCAGGTTTTAACATATTTGAAGCATCAATTGCTCCTTCAGCAGCACCAGCACCAACAAGTGTATGTAACTCATCAATAAAAAGAATAATCTCTCCTTCTCTTTTTTCTATTTCTCTCAATAATGCTTTCAATCTTTCTTCAAATTCTCCTCTATATTTTGTTCCTGCCACCAAAGCACCAAGGTCAAGAGCAAGAATTCTTTTATTTTTTAGTGTTTCAGGCACATCTCCAGCAATAATTCTTCTTGCCAGTCCTTCAACAATTGCAGTTTTTCCAACCCCGGCCTCACCTATTAAAACGGGATTATTTTTTGTTCTTCTTGATAAAACCTGAATAACTCTTCTAATTTCTTCATCCCTTCCTATGACAGGATCAATTTTACCTTTTCTTGCAAGGTCTGTGAGGTCTCTTGTAAATTTCTCTATAACTTTATATTTTGTCTCTGCATCTCTGTCTGTTATTTTCTCTCCATTTCTTATTTGTTGAATAATCTTTAAAATTCTATCCTTAAAAATATTATATTTTTGAAAAATTTCTTTAATTCCTGATTCAACTTCACTTAAAGCAATAAAAAGATGTTCAACCCCAATATATTCATCTCCGAGTGATTTAGCGTAGGTGTGAGATTTATAAAAAACTTGATTTAAAGATGAACTTATATATGATGGCCCACTTGAATATGAAATTTTTGGTAATTTTTCTATTTCTTCCTCTATGTCCCTTTTTAAAAGTTCTATATTCACATTCATAGTATTTAAAATATCAATTATTGTTTCATCACTATCTACCAAAGCATAAGCAAGATGAGAAACATCAACTTCACCATTATGCCTATCTTGGGCTATTGCCTGAGCAGTCATTAATGCTTCCTGTGCCTTTATAGTAAATTTATCCAAATTCATATTTTTCTCCTCCTCAAATTTTTCATATTTTAGATGATTTTTAAAAAATATAGTTTCAAAAAATTATTTTTCAACAAATTTACATTTTATTGAACCAAATCTAATCTCATCATTGTCAACAAGTTTATATGGTTTTTTTACTTCAAGACGAGCCATATTAACATATGTTCCATATTGGCTACCAAGACCGTTTGTACCAATATCTTCAATATACCATCCATCATTCTTTTTAGTAATTCTTGCATGAATTCTTGATACTTTCATTAATGAATCTAAGTATAATCTCTTTGCACTTTCTGGTAAATTTTTAAAAATAATATAATCGGGAATAGTGATATCATTTGTATTCTGCCTACCAATATAAATAACATCTTTTTTTAATTCATATTCTTTTGACATAAAAGGATATTCAAAAAGTAGTTTTGCCATCTTTTTCACCTCCTTTCTTTAAATTTTTTAAAATAATAAAAATTCCACCAATTAAGAAAATAAAAATCGCTATCAGTTGAGTTGCATAAAGTCCAAAAAAAGTTTCTTTAAGGTCTCCTCTTAAAAAATCAATAAAATATCTAATTAAAGAAAATCCTATTAAATAAAATAAAAAGATAAATCCATCGCCTATTTTGACTCTTTTGGAAACTTTTTTAAGAATTAAAAATAATAATAGATATAAAAAAGAATAATAAAGTTGGGTAGGATGAACTCTTTTTTCAAGAAATGGAAATTTAACAGAAAGAAAAAAATGTGTTTCTTTACCATAACAACAACCATTTAAAAAACACCCAATTCTTCCAATTGCTTGCCCAATTGGAACATAGATTGAAATTAAATCAAGCAATTTTGCAGTTGGAAGATTTTTTATTTTTGTAAATATAATAATAAAAATCAAAGAAAAAATTATAGCTCCTTCCACAGCAAGACCACCATTTCTTATTTTAATAATTTCTAAAGGATGTAAAAAATAATATGGCAAATTTACAAGAATATGTAAGAACCTGGCACCTAAAATTCCTGTCAAAATTATTCCAAAGATAAGTTGAGAAATTAATTTTTCCTCATAACCTTCTTTAAAACTCTCTTTTTGAAATAACCAAACAGAAGTAAAAACACCAAAAGCAACCATCACACCATACCAATAAATAACAAAATCCCCTATTTTAAAAAATATTGGATGCAATTTAACTCCTCATTTGTTTAATAAAAAACATAATTATACCAATTAGAATAAAACTGTCAGCAAAATTAAAAACAGGCCAGAAGCGAAAGTTTATAAAATCAATAACATATCCATATTTTATTCTATCTATTAAATTTCCCATAATGCCACCCTCAATCAAACCAAGAGAAAACTGGTTAAATTTTTCTTCTTTCCCAAATTTTTTAGAATACAAAAAAATGAATAGGATTGCAAATAATGAAAATAGGATAAGAATAAACTTTACTTTTTCATAGTTTAAAAATCCAAATAAAATTCCATAATTTTTCACTAAGGTTAATGAGAGAAAATTAAAAAGGTCAATATTACCATTATTTTTTTGGAGAAATATTGTAAAATAAAATTTTGTAATCTGGTCAAAAAGGCATGAAAAAAAAGAAGTCAGAAAAAAGGGAAAAAGTGAAAATTTATTTCCCACTTTTTTCTCTTTCTGTTTGACATTTAATGCAAAATCTTGCATATGGAATTGCTTTTAATCTTTCTTTTGATATTTGTTTCCCACAACCTTCACAAATCCCGTAATTGCCTTCTTTTATTTTCTTTATAGCCAAATCTATTGCATAAAGAATTTTGCTTTCAGAATTTGAAAGGTCAACTTCAAGGTCTTTTTTAAACTCATCTGTGCCATAATCTGCAATATGAGTTGGAACACCTTTTATGCCTTCTTCAATTATCTCCCTTGAATATGTCAAATTTTTTGTTATTTTTTCTTTTTCTTTTTCAAGTAATTTCAAAAAATATTCTTTTTCTTCCTTCCTCATTTTTTTCTCCTTATAAATCAAAAATTATTATTGTTGTATATCCATTTCTAACCTTTTTCACTTTTAAATTATGATATGTTGCTGACTTTACCTCCTTTTCAATTGATTTTATTTTTTTTGTTTTTATTCTCACATTTAATTTATAACCTTCTTCTAATTTTTCAATCTCTATTTTTTCTATTTCTCCTCCCAACTTTTTTGTTTCCACATAATAAATCAATTCATTCAAAAATTTAACTAATAAATCTTCTATTTCATCCCCAAAAAAATTAAATTCAATTAACTCTCCATTCCCATTATATTTTACCCCAATTATTTTATAAAGACCAATTGCTGAGTTTAGAAATAATTCCTCAAGTGTTTTACCTTTTACTTTTATACCAATATCAGCAGTATGATTTATAATTTCAATTTTATTCCTCATTATCACCTTTTTTCACAACTGTTATATCTGTTATTTCGTCATCTTCTGGTAAATTTATCAGTTTAACTCCAACAGTATTTCTCCCTATTATTCTTACATCAGAAACTTTTATTCTAATAACCATACCCTTCCTTGTAGTCAAAATTAACTCATCATTTTCAGAAACTAATTTTGCACTTACAACTTCTCCATTTTTTACACCAACCTTAATATCAATTATACCTTTGCCTCCTCTATGTTGAACTTTATATTCACTAATACTTGTCCTTTTCCCAAATCCTTTTTTACATACAGTAAATAATGTCAATTCCTTTTCTTCTGGTTTAACAATTTCACAACCAACAACTTCGTCATCTTCTTTTTTAAACCTTATACCAACAACTCCAACAGCATTCCTTCCAACAACTCTAATCTCTTTTTCAGGAAATCTAATACTTAAACCTCTCTTTGTGTTTAATATTATGTGATTATTACCATCTGATAATCTTACATCTATTAACTCATCACCTTCTTTTAATAAAATTCCTATAATTCCACCTTTTCTTGGTCTACTATATTCTTCAAGAGATGTCTTTTTTACAAGTCCCTTTTTTGTAATCATTAAAATATATTTATCTTTTGAAAATTCTTTTATAGGTATAACAGCAGAAATTCTCTCATTCTGGTCTATTTTTATAAGATTAATTATAGGTTTGCCTTTTGAGATTTTACTTCCCTCAGGTATTAAATATCCTTTTAACCAGTAAACTTTTCCTTTATTTGTAAAAAATAAAATTGTATCTGTTGTTGATGTTAATAGAAGATGTTTTATGAAATCTTCTTCTTTTGTACTTGCTCCAACAACACCTTTTCCACCTCTTTTTTGTCTTTTAAATGACTCAAGAGATATCCTTTTTATGTATCCCTCATTAGAAATTATTACAACTATATCTTCAGGTCTTATTAAATCTATTTCTTCTATTTCTTCTATTTCGCCACCTATTATTGTTTTTCTCTTATCTCCATATTTTTCTTTTATTTCAATAAGTTCATTTTTAATTATTTCCTTAACTTTTTCCGGATATTCAAGTATTTCTTTATATTCTTTAATTTTACCTTCAATTTCTTTTTTTTCATTTAAAATCTTTTCTCTCTCAAGGGCTGTTAATTTTGAAAGTGGCATACTCAATATAGCATTACTCTGAATTTCTGTTATTCCAAATTTTCCCATTAATTTAATTCTTGCTTCATCAATATTTTTTGAATTTCTTATTAATTTTATAACCTCATCAAGATTTTCAATTGCAATAATTAAACCACAAATTATATGGTGTCTTTCTTCTGCTTTTCTAAGTTCAAACTTTGTTCTTCTAATTACTATTTCTTCCCTAAAGTTTATAAATAATTGCAACAATTCTTTTAAATTTAAAAGACGTGGTTGTCTATCAACAATTGCCAAATTAATTATTCCATATGATGTTTCAAGTTGAGTATGCTTATAAAGTTGATTTATTATTATATCAATATTTTCTCCCTTTCTTGTCTCAAGAACAACTCTTGTTCCTTCTTTATCAGATTCATCCCTTACTTCATGAACTCCTCTTATTTTCCCAACTTCAATAAGATTTGCTATCTCTTCAACAAGATTGGCTTTATTTATTTCATATGGAATTTCTTTTATAACTATATTTATCTTATTTTTTTCTTCCTCAATTTCAATTTTACCTCTTAATGTTATAACACCTTTCCCAGTTTTGTATGCTTTTTTAATACCTTCTCTTCCACATATAATCCCACCTGTTGGAAAATCAGGACCAGGTAAAACTTCCATCAATTCTTCTATTGTTACTTCTGGATTTTCAATTAATTTGATAAGTGCATCAATAACTTCTGAAAGATTGTGTGGGGGTATATTTGTAGCCATGCCCACAGCAATTCCAGAAGAACCATTTATTAATAAATTTGGAATTCTACTTGGCAAAACAATTGGCTCTGTAAGAGATTCATCAAAATTGGGAACAAAATCAACTGTATCTTTATCTATATCTTTTAACATTTCCATTGTAATTGGTGCCAACCTAGCCTCTGTATATCTCATCGCTGCTGGAGGGTCTCCATCAATAGAACCAAAATTTCCCTGCCCTTCTATAAGTGGATATCTTAAAGAAAATGGCTGAGCCATTCTTGCTATTGCTTCATAAATTGGAGCATCTCCGTGTGGATGATACTTACCCATAACCTCTCCAACAATTCTGGCAGATTTTTTAAATGGTTTCCCTGGTTCAAGGCCAAGTTCAAGCATTCCATATAATATTCTTCTATGAACAGGTTTCAACCCATCTCTAACATCTGGTAAAGCCCTTCCTATGATAACACTCATAGCATAATCAAGATAGGATTCTTTCATTTCTTCTTCTATTCCCACAGTAATAATTTTTTCACCTTCCATGTTTTCCCTTTCTTAAATATCAAGATTTTTTACCTCTCTCGCATATTTTTCTATAAATTCTCTTCTTGGCTCAACCATTTCACCCATCAAAATTGTAAAAATTTCTTCTGCTTTTACAGCATCTTCAATAGAAACTCTTTTTAATCTCCTTGTTTTAGGATTCATAGTTGTTTCCCATAATTGTTCTGGATTCATTTCTCCAAGTCCTTTATATCTTTGTATAACCAATCCTGTTTTCTCTTTTTCTTTAATCTTTTCATATACCTCTATTAAAGAAACTCTCTCCTCTCTTTCTTTTTCATCTTTTATAACAAATATTTTATCAAATACTTTATCAACTTTTATCTTCATCTCCTCCAGTTTTTTGAAAATCTTAAGCAATTCATTTGTTTCATATATTTCAATAAGTTTATATCTATGGCCTTCTTTACTAGTAAAAAGATCATTTTTTTCACCCTTTTCATTTAAAAACTTATTCACTTCTTCTTCGTCGCTTAAAAATAATTCTTCATTTCCGTATTTCAAATAATATAAAGGTAGTCTCTTATGATTTTTATAGTAAGTGATTAGATTTTTAATATCTAAACCTTTCATATTCAACATTTTGACAACTTCAAAAAGTTTCTTGCTTATTTGATAAAATATAAGCATTTCTTTATTGTAATCTACAATTTTTGAATCATAATTTGCATAAAATTTTAAATGTTCTTGAGCGAATTGAATAAGGACATTATCCATTTCATTTTCTGTATCTATATAAAATTCTCTTTTCCCTTTTTTAATTTTATAAAGAGGTGGCTGTGCTATATAAACATAACCATGTTTTATAAGGTCTGTCATCTGTCTGTAAAAAAATGTTAAAAGGAGTGTTCTTATGTGAGCACCATCTACATCTGCATCTGTCATAATAATAATTTTGTGATATCTTACCTTGCTTATGTCAAAATCATCTCCAACTCCACCCCCAATTGCGCTTATCATCAATTTAATCTCTTCATTATTCAATACTTTCTCAAGTGTTGCTTTCTCTGTATTAATTATTTTCCCTCTTAAAGGTAAAATTGCCTGAAAAGTCCTTTCTCTTCCCTGTTTTGCACTACCTCCTGCAGAATCTCCTTCAACTATAAACAACTCTCTTTTCTCAGGGTCTTTTATGGAGCAATCAGCAAGTTTACCAAGTAAAACTCCTGATTCAAGTAGTTTTTTCCTAGTTAATTCTCTTGCTTTTCTTGCTGCTTCTCTTGCTTTCGCTGTTGCTATACACTTATTTAATATTTCTTTTCCTGCTTCTGGATTCTCTTCAAGAAAAGTTAAAACATTCTCATATACAATACCTTCCACAATAAATCTCACCTTTGAGTTTCCAAGTTTTGCTTTAGTTTGACCTTCAAATTGTGGTTCCAGCAATTTAACAGCAATTATGGCTGTTAATCCTTCCCTTATATCTTCACCTGTTAAACTCAAGTCTCCAAGATAATTATTTCTTTTGCCATATTCATTTATTGCTCTTGTCAATCCACTTCTAAATCCAGTCAAATGTGTTCCACCTTCTTTAGTATTTACATTGTTGGCAAATGCGAGAACTGTTTCACTATATCCATCATTGTATTGAAAACATACCTCTACTTCTACATCTTCTTCTATTTTTTTAACATAGAATGGCTTAGAATGGAGAACTTTTTTATTTTTATTTAAATATTCAACAAAAGATACAATTCCCCCTTCGTATTTAAATTCTTCCTTAATATTTTTCCTTTCATCTTCAAATATTATTCTTAATCCCCCATTCAAAAATGCAAGTTCTTTAAGGCGTGCAATTAGAATATTTTCATCAAAAATAATTGTTTCAAAAATTTCCTCATCTGGTTTAAAAGTAACTTTTGTCCCTGTTTTTTCGGTTTTACCTATAACTTTAAGAGGAGTAACTGGAACACCTCTTTCGTATTTTTGATAATAAATCTTTCCATCCCTTCTTACTTCTACTTCAAGATATTCTGAAAGAGCATTAACAACTGAAACCCCAACTCCATGTAATCCACCTGAAACTTTATATGCCTTCTTGTCAAATTTCCCTCCAGCATGTAATTTTGTCATAACTACTTCTACAGCGGGTTTCTTTTCAGTTTTATGAATATCAACAGGTATTCCTCTTCCATTATCGTCAACAGTTACACTATTATCTGGATGAACAACAACTCGTATCTCATCACAAAAACCTGCCATTGCTTCATCAATACTATTATCAACAACTTCAAAAACAAGATGATGAAGACCATAAGTTGATGTATCTCCAATATACATAGCAGGCCTTTTCCTGACCGCCTCTATTCCTCCAAGAACCTGGATAGAAGTGGCATCATAATTTGAAACGACTTTTTCTTCCATGAGAAGAACCTCCATTTAAATCTATTTATTTTATCATTTATAAAATTTGATGTCAAAGTAATTTTTAAAGTAAAATAAAAGCATGGAGGAAGAAAAGAAAATTTATGAAAAGATTAAATATTTTGGGAAAATAAATGAGAAAACATACCAATTATTAGGATGGCTTGGGTTTAATAAAGAAGAAATATTAGAGACAAACTCTGGAAAATGGGAAATATATACTAAAAGAAATTTTATTTTCCCTTACTTTATGACCAATTTTAACCCACCTATAAATAAATTTTGTGCAATTTTTAAAAACAAAAAAGACCTTATAGTTTACGGAAGTTTTGAGCAAATTGAGGAAATAAAAAAGCATTTACTCCAAATAACAGAAATATTCTTTAAGAAGGAAAAAAAGTTATTAGGGATCCCATTTGTATTAACTGAAGAAAATGCTCAAGATTATGGATATATTAGAGGTTTAATTCTTGGTTTTTCTTTAATAATTATTGATTTTCTATATTCCTTTCTCTTCAAACTTAAAAATGGAATTATTACAGGCTTCATTGACTATGTAAAAATAATTTATTACGGAACACCTGGTTTTGGACTTTTTGTTGGAATTACTGGGACAGGTTTATATTTCATTTTTTTACTTATAGTAATCCCAATTTTATTTGGAATATATTTTAAAAAGAAGGCAACCAGAGACATTTTCAAAAAAATCAAACATTTTGTTCAGGAAATAAAACCATATGGTTATGAGTTTGGAATTGATGGCGAAAAAACAATAGAGGATGAATTTACATTAATAATTGAAGAGAAAAAGAAAGAACAGATTTACAATGAAATAAAAAAATTTATAGATTTGGACAAAAGTGAGTTTGAATTAATTTACGAAAAGGTTAAAAATGGATTTTTAAAAGTCGGTGATTTTTTGAATTTTTTAAATGATTACAAGAGAATATTAAAAAATTTCCCTTTAGAAAAATTTTTACAGATTATTGTAAAATATGAGGAAGCCCAAATTGTTACAGAGATAAAATTTCAAATATGATTTTTTTTAAGAAAAGCCATTAGTTCAATATGAGTTGTATGTGGAAAACAATCAATTAAATATAAATTTTTAAGAAAATATCCATTAAGCATAATTTCTTTCAAATCCCTTGCAAATGTTGAAGGATTACAAGATATATAAACAAAATTAGTAACCCTTGTTTTCAAAATATTTCTAATACATTTTCCACTTAATCCTCCCCTTGGAGGATCAACTATTAAATAATCAAATACCATATTTATATTTCTACTTAAAAATTTCTCTGCTTTCTCACAGTAAAAAGTACAATTTTCAATTTTATTTATTACACAATTTTCCTTTGCTATTTTTATATTTGATTCATCCCAGTCAACTCCAATTACTTCTTTAAATTTTCTTGAAATAAACAATTCTATAGGTCCTGTTCCACAATACAATCCTATGGCTTTATCTCCATTTTCTATATTTTCAAGAATTTTTTTATAAAGGATTTCTGTTGCATAAGTATTGGGTTGAAAAAATATGTCAGGGTAAATTCTAAAAATTAAATCATAAATTTTTTCCTCAATGTAAGGTGTGCCATATAATAAATACTTTTTCTCATAATTTACAACATCAGATATTTGGTCATTTTCAACCCAGTAAATACTTTTAATTTCTTTAATTTCTTTTGTTAAAATATCTACTAATTTATAAAAATCAATAGAGACACCACTTTTTGTAACAAATATAACCATAACATCTTTTTTACTTTTGCTTTCCTTTAAAACAAGATGCCTTAAAATACCACTTTTTTTAATTGGGTCATATGCTGGAAGATTTAAAGATGAGAAAAAATCAATAACTACCGGAAAAATTCTTTCAACGATTTCACTAAATATAAGGCATTTTTTTAGTGGTATAACCCTTTTACTATATTTCTTATCGGGAAGCGCCCTTTCTCTCAAACCCAACACAAGTTTCCCATTTTCATTTCCAAATGCAAATTCCATTTTATTTCTATAAAAATAAATTTGAGGTGATGGAATAACTTGGTCAATATTAATTTCATTTTTTATCTCTGCAATTTTTCTTAAACATTGAATTAGATAATTTTTCTTTATTTCAATCTGCTTTTCATATAACATATTTTGTAAAGCACAGCCCCCACAATCAGAAAAATGTTGACATTCCGGTTTTATTCTAAATTCAGAGGGTTTTTCTACTTCAACTATTTCTCCGAATGAAAAATTCTTCTTATATGTTGAAATTCTAACTTTTACTTTATCTCCAACAACACCTTTAGGCACAAAAATTACAAAATCACCATATCTTGCTACTCCCCAATTATTTGGTAAAGCAATGTCATATATCTCAGTTGTAATAACTTGAGTAAGAAATTTATCCAACAAGTTTTTCAATTTTTCAATAGGTAATCCAACAACATTATAAAAATCACCTTTTATTTCCTCAACAAATTTATCTTTAATATTCTGTACTCCATAAGCACCTGCTTTATCAAAAAAATCCTCAGTTTTTAAATATTCTTCAATCTCATTATCTGCCAATTTTTTAAATCTAACATAACTTATATCATAATCAGTCATAAGTTTATTCTCATCTTTTTTATATATTGCAATTCCTGTGATAACTGTGTGCTCTGTTCCAGAAAGTTTTTTTAAAATATCCTTCCCTTCTTGATAATTTTTAGGTTTGCCAATTATTTCACCATTTAGATAAACGATTGTATCTGCTCCAATAATAATGCTATCAGGATATTTTTCTCCAACAATTTTTGCTTTTTCAATTGCACATTTTAATGCATATTTTACTGGGTCTCTTTCTTTAATACTTGTTTCGTCAAAATTACTTTCAATAACTTCAAAATTTTTAATTATTTTTTTTAAAAGTTCCTTTCTTCTTTCAGATTTTGAGGCAAGTATTATTTTCATAAAAGTTCTCCTCTTTCTATAATTTTGTTCCACCTTAAATAATCATAATAATCCCACCCTCTATAATCTTCATTTTTATTCCCTTGAGCAAGTTCATATATTCCACATTTTGCTTTTTTACATTTTAAACAATCCCCCTTACAATCAAATGGCAAAAACTTATTATTTTTTCTAAAATAAATAGGTATATCTATCCCTTCACAATTTGATGAACTCATGAATTCCCTATTCAATCCAATTATTTTACCATTTTTTATTTCATATTCCATACAGAGAGAAAAGGAAACATTATTTTTATCACACATTTCTCTCAAAAAACTAAATACTCTCTTTCTGTATTCAATGTCTGCATGAAACCAACTTCCAATTTTTTCTTTATATAACTGTTCAATCTTCCTTCCAATTTCTGTTCCAAATGTTTTTTTAATATAATTTAAAATATCCTTTTTTATACTTTGAGGAATATCCATTACACTTGCAATAATATGTTTTGCTCCATTTTCAACAGCCATCTTTATAAGAATTTGAATTTCTTTTTCACTATCTGTTATAAATGGAATTATAGGGTCAATTCTACAAACAGTAAAAATACCATTTTGGGACAGTTTTTTAATATTTTTAAATAGTTCCTTTGTTTCTGCTCCCTTTTTCATCAAAAGTTTTCTTTTTTCCTCAAATGGAGTTAAAATTGAAATCTGACCAAATGAATGTTTTTGATGTTTTATTTTTTCTATTATACTATCTGGAATAATAGATTTTGTTATAAATTCTATTGGTATATTATTTTCTACAAATAATTCAATTGTTTTTTCAGAGAGATGATAGATATTTTCAAGGGTTTGAAATGGTTCAGTTACAGGTGAAAGATAACCACAGAATGCAACATTTAATCTATCAATTTGATTTTTTACATTTTCAACAAAATTTTCGTAAACAAAAATTATTTTATCTTTTCTAAATTTCTGAAAAATTCCTGGATAACTTAAAGCATAACAAAAAAAACATTCAACTTCACATCCTATATATGGATTTAAAAGCATTCTCTCTGACGTACATTCCCTTTTTCCTGGATACCAATTATGAATTTTCTTATTTGACTCAACTCTTATATGTTTTGGTATCATTTTTGATTTTTCACTAATTTTTAAGGTATAATTTTAATATGTTAAATGCTCTTATTATTTTAAACTTTGTGCTATTAATAATTATTATACTTCTTCTTATCACTAAAAGGAAAACAGATATAGAGGATTTAATTTTAAAACAAGAAGAAATAAAGGAAAAAATTAACACAATTTCAAAAGAATTTTCAGAAAATCTTTTAAACACAAGAAATCAGTTAAACAATGAAATTACAAATATTTTAAGAAATACTGAATTATTAATACTTGAACAGGTAAATAAAACAATTGCAACACTTGGAATAACTGATACAAATTTACAACAAAGAATGGAAAGTTTAAGGGCTCAACTACATCAAACTTTAACAGACACTGTAAAAAATTTGACAAATTCAATAAATTCAACAACAAATCAGTTAACCTCAAATGTAGATACAAAACTTGAACAATTGAATAAAAGACTTATGGATACTACAAGTTTAATTGCAAATCTTGGTTTAAAAGTAGGAGAATTGACAAAATCAGCAGAAGAATTGAAAAGAGTAAATGAAGACCTTAAAAATGCTTTAACAAGTCCAAAATTAAGGGGACAAATTGGTGAAGTTATACTTGAAAATATGTTAAAAGAGGTTCTTCCGAGAGAAATATATAAAATTCAATACGAAATTACTCCAAATGAAATAGTTGATGCAGCAATCTTTATTGAAAATAAATTTATACCAATAGATGCCAAATTTCCAATTGAGTCCTATAAAAGAATGATAAATACTAAGGATGAAGAATATGAAAAAAATAAACAAGAATTTATAAAAGAGGTAAAGGGTCATATTGAGAAGATAACAAAATATATTCGTCCAGATAGAGGTTCGTTCAATTTTGCTTTTATGTATATTCCGAGTGAACCAATATTTTACAGTTTATTAATCAGTGAAGATAGAGATGGTGTATCCATTTTTAATTATGCATGGAGTCAGAAAAAAGTTTTGCCTGTTTCTCCCCAAAGTTTATTTGCCTATTTAAATATTATATTACTTGGATTAAAAGGGAAAATGATTGAAAAAAATGCAGAATATATATTAAAAACTGTTGAAGGAATGGGCAAAATATTTGAAAATTTGAAAATATCTTTTGAAAAATCTTTTAAACAACTAAGATATGCAACAACAAATTTTGAAGAAGCAAAAAATATACTTGATAAATTTGAATCAGAATATAAATTGCTTCAAAACTTTAAAATTTACCAAGATGAAAACTCTTTAAAATAAAAAATGGAAAATTATACCCCAATGCTTGTTCAATATCATAGCATAAAAAAGAAATATCCTGATTGCCTTTTATTTTTCAGACTTGGTGACTTTTATGAAATGTTTTATGAAGATGCAAAAATTGCATCAAAAATACTTGACCTCGTTTTAACATCAAAAAATGCTGGAAAAAGTGGTAAAATTCCAATGTGTGGTATACCTTATCATTCTGCAGATTTTTATATTTCAAAATTGATAAAAAATGGTTATAAAGTTGCGATATGTGAACAAGTTGAAGATCCTAAAAAAGCCAAAGGGATTGTAAAAAGAGAAGTTGTTAGGGTTTTAACTACTGGAACATATATAGACGAAACAAATCCAGAAGCAAGGTATTTATTTTCATTATCAATTGATGAAAAATTTGGTTATTCATTTATAGAAAGTGGAGGTTCTGTAATATTTACAAATGAGAATGAAAATGAAACAAGAATTATAGAAACGATATTTAAACTTCCTGTTTATGAGGTAATCTACCCTGAAAGTAAAAAAGAAAAAATAAAAGAAATTTTTTCGCACCCAATTTTAAAAATTAAAAATATTACTTTAACTCCTTTAGATGATTGGCATTTTAATTATGAAATTTCAAGAAAAACAATTCTTGATACACTTAAGGTTGCAAATTTAAGTGGTTTTGGAATAGAAGATCTAATTTATGCTCAAAAATCAATAGGTCCATTAATTGATTATTTAAAAGAAATAAATAGAAGCGATCTCTTACATATAGATAGAATTTCATTTTACAATGATAGTGAGTATGTATATATCTCACCTGCCGCAATAAATGGTCTTGAAATTGAAAAACTTATAAATATTCTTGATAAAACAAAAACACCTATGGGAAAGCGCCTTTTAAGATATTGGGTTTTGCATCCTCTAGTTGATTTAAATGAAATTAAAAAGAGACATCAAATTGTTGAAAAATTTGTAAAAGATAAATCACTTAGAGAAAATATTGAGAAAATATTGAATGATATAAAAGACACGGAAAAATCAATAACAAAGATAAGTTATGGCTATGGTTCAGTGAAGGATATAATTGAAATTAAAAAATTGTTAATGAAAATCCCTGACCTAATTGAAAAAGGAAAAGAAATTTTTGAAAATTCTGATTATTTTTACATTGAAGATATACCTGAATTAAGAAATTTATTAGAAAGTGCAATAAATGATGATATCCCTTCTGTAAATTTTGAGGGTAAAGTAATAAAAAATGGTTTTGATAAAGAAATAGATAGATTAAGAGAAATAAAAGAAAATAGTGAAAATTATCTTGCAAAATATCAAGAAGAGGAAATAAAAAGGACAGGAATAAATTCTTTAAAAATTGGATTTAATAAAGTTTTTGGTTACTATATTGAAATTACAAAACCAAATTTAAAATTTGTTCCACCCGATTATATAAGAAAACAAACACTTGTTAATGCAGAAAGATTTACAACTCCAAAATTAAAAGAATTTGAAGAGGAGATACTTTTGGCAGAAGAAAAAATTATAAATATTGAGAATGAAATAATTGAAAATATAAAAAAAGAAATACTTAAAAATTCTCATAAAATAAATATTATAAACTCTGTAATCTCTAAAATTGATGTTTTGCTTTCTTTTGCTAATGTTGCTATAGAAAATAATTATACCAAACCAGTTGTTGACAACTCTTTAATTATTGAAATTAAAGATGGGAGACATCCAATAGTGGAAAAATCAGTTGATGAGTTTGTTCCAAATGATACATATATTGACGATTCAAATAATCACTTGTTAATTATTACTGGACCAAATATGGCTGGTAAATCAACATATATAAGACAGGTTGCCCTAATAGTTTTACTCTCTCAAATCGGTTCATTTATTCCTGCAAAATATGGAAGGATAGGTTATGTTGATAAAATATTCACACGAATTGGTGCGCAAGATGAATTAACAAAAGGGCAAAGCACTTTTATGGTTGAAATGTCAGAAACTGCAGAAATTCTTAATAATCTATCAAAAAGAACATTAATAATACTTGATGAAATAGGGAGAGGAACAAGCACATATGATGGTTTTTCACTTGCATGGAGTGTAGCAGAATATTTACAAACAAAAAAAGTAAGAACTCTTTTTGCAACCCATTTCCATGAAATAACTGCCCTTGGGAAATATAAAGGTGTGAAAAACTATAATGTAAGTGTAAAAAAAGTAGGTGATGAAATAATTTTTCTTCATAAAATAGAAGAAGGAGCGACAGATGAAAGTTATGGAATATATGTAGCAAAACTTGCAGGTGTTCCTATAGAAGTTATAAAAAGAGCAAATGAAATTTTATCAAAACTTGAAATTGAAGGGACAATCAAAGATAAAATTATAGGTGAAATTGAAATTGAATATCCATCTTTATTTTCTTTTGAGGAAAAAAATAAGTTAGACCTTTTAAAAGATGAGATTAAAAAATTTGAAGAAATTAAAAATGAACTAAAAAATATTGAAATAGATAATTTAAAACCTATAGATGCATTAATAAAGTTAAAAGAGTTAAAAGAAAAATTAAATGGGAAAGGTTAATATACTTCCAGAAAATATAATAAATAAAATTGCAGCAGGAGAAGTTGTTGAAAATCCGGCTTCTGTTTTAAAAGAACTTTTAGAAAATTCAATAGATGCCCAAAGTAAAAAAATTGAGGTAATTATAGAAAATTCTGGAAAAAAATTAATTTCTGTAAGAGATGATGGAGAAGGCATTGAGCCAGATGATATAGAAAAAATATTTGAAAGATATTCAACAAGTAAGATAAAAAATATAGATGACTTATATAAAATTAAAACACTCGGGTTTAGAGGCGAAGCACTTTACAGTATTGGCTCTGTTTCAGATGTAATTTTAAAAAGTAAAGTCAAAAATGAAAAAACAGGTAGAGAAATTCATGTGAGAGGTGGTAAAAAATTAAGTTTAAAAGAATGTACTATGTCTAATGGCACATTTATTGAAGTAAGAGAATTATTCTTTAACACACCTGCAAGAAAAAAATTTTTGAAATCAGATATAACAGAATACAGGAAACTTGTAAATGTTTTTATTCCTTATACAATAAGTTTTTTTGATATAAGTTTTTCTTTCATAAACGAGGGAAATAAATTTATTCATCTATTACCTTCTGAAAATCGCCTTTTAAGATTTTGTGAAGTTCTTAATATTGAAGAAAAATTTTTAATACATGAAAAAAATAATTTTGAAAAATTTGAAATTGAAATAATTTTTGGTGATGTGAACTTAAAAAGAAGTCAAAAGGATATGCAGTTTATTTTTATAAACAGAAGACCTGTTTACAATTATACTATTTCTCATTCAATAAATAGTTTTTATCAAAATTTTTTCTCAACAGAATTTTTTCCTGTTTTTGCTATCTTTTTAAATTTACCTGCTGAAGATGTAGACGTAAATATCCATCCAACAAAAAGGGAAGTTAAAATTAAATATGAAAACGAAATAAGTAAAGAAATCACAAGTTTTTTAAACGAATTGTTTAAAAAAGTAAATACTAAAGTTGTCCAAATTGAAAAAAAATATGAACCTTCTCTTCAGATCACAAAAAAAGAAATAATAAAGGAAAATTTTGATATATTTACTTTGGAAAAAATAGATGAACCAAAAAAAAGTATTAAAGAAAAATTAAAAAATTCTGAGTTTATTGGAACATTTAAAAACAAATATTTAATCTTTGCTTTTGGTGATTCTTTATTTTTTATTGATCAGCACGCAGCAGTTGAAAGAATTAATTATGAAAAATTTATTGAAGAAATAGAAAAAGGAGACATAAATATTCAACAACTTTTAACACCTTTAATTATAAATTTAAACTATGAAGAAATGTTAATATATGAAAAAGTTGAAAAAATTATTGAAAAATATGGCTTTTTAACATCTAAATGGAGCGAGAATAAAATTGCAATCCATGGTTATCCTTCTATGTTGAAAGATATTGAGTTTTCTATAAGAAGTTTGCTTTCGGAAGAAGATATTGAAAAATATGATAAAGAAGAAATAGCAAAAAGGGCATGTAAAGTTTCTATCACTTCTGGAGAAAAATTAACCGAACAGGAAGCCAAAAATATAATTGAAAAACTTATTGAATGTAAAAATCCTCTTGTTTGTCCTCATGGAAGACCTGTAGTGATTGAAATAACTGAAAAATTTCTTGATTTCCAATTTCTTAGATAAAAGATCAAAAATTTTGACAAATTCCTAATTTTAAAACAAAAAATTAAATTTGTTAAATGTGTTAAAATTGAGAAAGATAGATAAAAATATTAAAATAAGTAAGATATGGAAATAAAGATTATATATAAAAATCTTTGTCCAAATTGTGGGAGAAATATAAGTTCAGAAAGATTGATTAAAGGATTAGCATGTGAATTTTGCTTACCAAAAGAGACCGACGAATTAAACTCTGGCTTTTTATCAAAAATTGAAGAAAGGAATAAAAAACTTAAAGATTTTGAGGAACTTTTTGAAAGAGTTATTAAAGGAAAAATGTGGGCATTACAAATATTTTGGGTTAGAAGATTTTTAGAGGGTGAAAGTTTTGCTTTAATTGCACCAACAGGTTCAGGGAAAACAACAATACAAATAATTTTGAGTTTATATACTGCAAAATACCTTAAAAAAAGATGTTTAATAATTTTACCAACAAGTTTATTAGTCCATGAGGTAAGTGAAAAATTAAAAAAGTTTAATGAAGAATTAGATTTAAATGTTCAAATTGCAAGTTATCATTCGTTACTTTCCCAAAAAGAAAAAATGAAAGAAATTGAAAAAATAGATTATTCAGAAATTGTTGTAACTACTCATCTAAGTGTAATGAAAAGAGAGGAAATTAATAGAAAAATTTTTGATATTGCTTTTATTGACGATGTTGACAGTTTTTTGAAGAGAAGTAAAGCAATAAGATTTGTTTTAAGGATGCTAAATTTACCAGAAAAAATTAAAAATATAGCAGAAAATATTTTTGAAAATAAAATTAATCAAAAAGAAGGTATTTCTGAAATCTTAAAAATTAAAGAAGGGGAAAATATAAATTCCCAATTAATAGTAAGTGGTGCAACTCAAAAAGTTAAAAAAACAAAAAGCATCGCAATTTTAAATTCAATATTTGGCTTTTCTATTGGATTAAAACCTGAATTTGGAAGAAATATTTTGGATTGCTTTATTTATTCAGAAAATACTATGAAAGAAAAGATTTTGGATTTGGTAAAAAAGATTGGTTCAGGATTTTTAATTTTTATTCCAATGGATAAAGGTAGCCAATTTGCTTTAGAACTTGAAAATTTTTTATTAGAAAATGGAATAAAAGTTAAATCTTTCCTAAAACCTGATAAAAAATCATTTGAAGATTTCAAAAATGGTGTCATTGATGGATTAATTGGAATGGCAACAGCAAAAAGTCCTTTAGTTAGAGGAATTGATTTACCAGAAAGGATTAGATACGCAATTTTTTCAGGGGTTCCTAAATTTATAGTTAGAATCAAAGTAGAAAATTTTCATCCAACAAGATGGTTAATGCTTTTAAATAATATTCAACCAGCAATAAAGGATATTTATAAAAAAGATTACGAAAATCTTGTAACAGATTTATCAAAGTTAAAAAGTTTAACCAAGGAACAAATTGAAGAAGTAAGAAATGGTTTAGTTGAAAATAAAACTTTAAAAGGTATATTAGAATTTGCAAAAAATGTTGCTTTGAAAGGGATAGAGTTTTTTAAAAAAATTATGGAAGATGAAGATGTTTTAAAAGCAATTAAAGAATCTCCGACAATAAGTTTGGGTTTAGAAAAAGATGAATACATATTTTTAGTTTCAGATTACGTTGCTTATCTTCAAGCAAGTGGAAGGACAAGTAGATTATATGTTGGTGGAATTACAAAAGGATTAAGTATTGTCATTATTGATGAACAAAAGGCATTTAATTCTTTAAAAAAAGATTTAGGTTATTTTGAAGAAATTGAATGGAAGGATTTAAATGAAATAGATATCCAAAAAGTAATTGAAGAAATAAATGAAGATAGAAAAAAAGTTAAATTAGCAACAGAAGGTAAACTTAAAATTGAAGAAACGAAGATTTATTTAAAAACGAGATTATTCATAGTTGAATCTCCAACAAAAGTTAAAACAATAGCAAGATTTTTTGGAAAGCCTTCTAAAAAGAAATACGATGGTGTAGATGTTTATGAAGTTTTTGGAGCAAATTCTCTACTTATGATAACAGCCTCAAAAGGTCACATTACAGATTTAAGTTTAAATGAGGGATTATTTGGTATTGAAGTTAATGAAACTTTTATACCTTATTTTAAACCAATAAAAAGATGCTTAAATTGTGGAAATGAAATGGAAGAAGAAGAAACAAGTTGTGTTTGTGGAAACACAAAATTTTATGACTCAGAAATTAGAATTGAAATTTTAAGAAAAATTGCTAGTTTAGTTGATGAAGTTATTATTGGAACAGACCCTGACAGTGAAGGTGAAAAAATAGGTTTTGACTTATTCCTTCTTTTAAAACCATTAAATGGAAATATAAAAAGAGCAAGATTTCATGAAGTAACAAAAAGGGAAATTTTAAAGGTTTTAGAAAACCTTGAAGATTTTGATTTAAATTTAGTAAAGGCCCAGATAGTTAGAAGAATTGAAGATAGATGGATTGGATTTGGAATCTCACCAATCCTATGGAAAGTCTTCCACAATAATAAACTTTCAGCAGGAAGAGTTCAGACCCCTGTTTTGGGTTGGATTGTGGAAAGAAGTAAAAAACTTAAAGAAAGAGAAGAACTTATAAGATTAAAATTGGAAAATGGACTTGAAATTTATTTTAGAGCAAAAATTGGAACTTATAGAAATATTATAAAAAATAGAGAGATTGAAATAAGTGATGTAAAAATTTATCAAGAAGAAATAAACCCATATCCTCCTTTTACTACCGATACTTTAATATCTACATTGACATCAATCTTAAAAATTAATGCAAATGAAGCAATGCAAATAGCACAAAAATTATTTGAAAATGGTTTAATTACTTATCATAGAACAAATAGCACAAGGGTAAGTTCTGCTGGAATTAATATCGCAAAAGAATATATTGAATCCAATTTTGGTGAAAATTTCTTTAAACCAAGAACATGGGAAGAAGAAGGAGCGCATGAATGTATAAGACCCACAAAACAATTAGATGCTCAACATTTGAGAAATATGATTGGCTTAAAACTTCTCAAATTTTCATCTCCTTTGACAGAAAAAGAAATAAGAGCATATGAAATAATTTTTAAAAGATTTATTGCAAGTCAGATGAAATCAACAAAGGTAGAGAAAATAAAGTTTAAAATTTTAATTTGTGAAGAAAAAGAATTTGAGTTTATTAATAAAATTTTAGAAGAAGGATTTTCAAAAGTAATTCCATTACAGGAAAAAAGAATCTTTAATTTACAAAAAGGAGTTATAAAAATTATAGAAAGCAATAAAAAAATTGTTCCTGTTTATTATCCTTATACTTATGCTGATATTGTTTCATTGATGAAAGAAAAAGGGATAGGAAGACCGTCAACTTATGCCAAAATATTGGAAATATTGAAAAAGAGAAATTATGTAGAAGAAGTAGAAAATTCATCATTAATTTCAACAAATCTTGGAGCAAAAATTTTTGAATTTTCCCAAAGAAATTTTTCAAAATTTTTAAATGAAACAACAACAAAAGAACTTGAAGAAAAAATGGATAAAATAGAAAATGGGGAAAAGAATTATGAAGATGTTTTAAGGGAAATTTATATAGAGGTAAAAGAAATTATTAAAAGTAATATTAAAAAAGGTGTGAAATATCCAAATATTTCCCTTGATTTTGTATTTACTTAAAAATGAAAAATCTATTATTTTTACTTTTTTTAACCTGTTTTTTTGTTTCTGGAGATACTTTTAAAAACATTGAAATAAAAGAAAATGAAAAAGTTATAATTTTTGCTCCACATCCAGATGATGAAATTTTAGGTTGTGCTGGCTTAATTTCTTCTATTTTAGAAAAAAATGGAAATGTCTGGATTGTATATTTAACAAATGGAGATCATAATCAACTTGTATTCAAATTATATAAGAAAAAACCAATATTAAATCCATCTGATTATATTAAACTTGGTGAAATAAGAAGGAAGGAATCAATAAAAGCAAATGAAATTTTAGGAGTTGATAAAAAAAATTTAATATTTCTTGGTTATCCTGATTTTGGAACATTAAAGATATGGAATGAATTCTGGCATACGAAAAAACCATATAAAAGTTTTTTAACGAGAGCAAGTTCTGTTCCATATAAAGAAAATTATTCATTTGGAAAACCATATATGGGTGAAAGTATTGTATCTGACATAGAAAATATCATAAAAAAAATAAATCCTACAAAAATATTTGTTACATCTTCTTTTGATTTGAATGTTGACCATAGGGCACTTTTTAATTTTGTCAATCTTGCAATTTTAAACATATCTGAATTAAATCAACCACAAATTTACTGTTATTTAATCCATTTTAAAAACTGGCCCACTCCTTTAAAATATTCACCAGAGAGTAATCTATTGCCAACAAATTCATTAAAATTTCTTGATTGGTATATTTTAAATCTTGATAATGAAAAAGTTGCTAAAAAATATAATTCTTTAAATTGTTTTAAATCACAAATCGTTGTCAGGAAAAACTGGTTCTTTTCATTTATAAGAAAAAATGAGATTTTTTACAAATTTTATTATGAAATACTTAAAAATAGTAAAGAGATAAAATTTGAAAGTGAAAAAGAAGAATTTGAAAACAATAAAAAACAGTCAATCCCATTTATTATTGGACTTAAAAAAGATAAAAATGAAATTTTAATTACTCTTTCACATGAAAAGAAAATAATTGAAAAGATTGATTATGTTTTTTATCTTTATCCATGGAAGAAAAATACAAATTTTGCAATAATGCCAAAAATAAAACTAAAAGTGGTAAGAGAAAAAGGGATATTGATTGATAAAGCACTCTCAAAAAAATATAAAATAAATCTGAATAAGGAAAGTGATGGATTGAACCTAAAAATAAATATGAAAGAACTTGGAAATCCTGATTACATATTTTTCTCATCTGAAATATCAATAAATAATGTTATACACGATTTTATACCTTGGAGGGTTATAAAAATTGAAAAAGATTAGTTTTAAATTTTTAAAAAATGAATGGGATAAAGAATTAAAAATTTTAAAATTATATCCATTAAAAGTTTCCATATCATTTGCAACAGGTATTTTTATTGGTTTTACACCAACAATTGGATTTCAGACGATTTTATGTTTCATTATTTCAAAATTAATTAAAGGAAGTTTTATAATTATGTTTATTGGTTCATCAATACCAACTGGAATTCCATATCTTATACCATTTACATATTATGGATGTTATAAAGTTGGACTTTTAATAACAAAAACAAAATCAGAATTTACACTTTTACATTTCAAGCAATTAAAAAGTTTCTTATCATGGATTATAATAGACATTGGCAAGCCGTTAATATACGGATGTCTATTATGTGGTATAATTGGAGGGATTATTTCATTTTTTATAATGTTCATTATTTTAAAATTAAAACATGGAAAAAATTAAAAGATTTTTTTGCATATTTATTGGAGTCATCTGGGAATGGCTAATAATTCCTCTATTTTTCTATTTCATTTTTAGAAATAAAAAAACTTTAGAACATATTTTCCCATCAAACAAAAACATCTCTCTTTTAATTTTCATTTTGTATTTTTCATTTGGAATGATTTTAACAATTTCATCTATCTATTGTCTTCACAAAAAAGGAAAAGGAACAATAATGCCTCAAATGCCTACAAAAAATCTTGTAAAAGATGGTATTTATTCTTATTGCAGAAACCCAATGTATCTTGGTTATTCATTTTTATATTTTAGTTTTTCTTTTCTTTTAAAAAATATATGGTTTTCTTTCATCTCAATTGGAATATTTCTTTTTATTTTTATTTTTGCGAAAATTTTTGAAGAGAAAAAACTACTTGAAAGATTTGGAGATGAATATCTTGAGTATAAAAATAAAACCCCTTTCTTAATTCCTTTTAGAATTCTATCAAAATATGAGAAAAACACAATCTATTTCTTCTTTCTCATCTCGTTTATTCTTTCAATATTTATTTTTATTTTCAATCTTTATATCTTTTTTAATGTCTATTTAAATACATAACCAGTTTCTTTTGCCCATAAAAGTAAATCAAGTTCATCAGGTTTTATGTTAAGTTTTTTTGAGAATTTAATATATTTTTTCTCTATTTCTAAATATTTTTTCTTTGTTAAAGTTTTTGGTATCTTTTTAATCACACCATAATTTTTAAGATTTTTTAAAATATGTCTATCAAGAATTGCAATATTTTCACCAAAGCCAATATTTCTTAAAAAATGGCTTGCTTCTTTATATCCTATTCCTTTAATCTTTTCAACAATGTATTCTCTTAAATCAAATGGATTTTTGAAATTGTTTATAACTGATTTTATTGATAATTTATTGCCTTTTAAAAAAAAATTCCTTGCTTCATAAATATACTCTGCCTTTTTATTTTTAAATCTTACATTTTTAAGTTCTCTTTTTATTTCATCCGTATTTCCATAAAGTAACAAATTTTTCTCCCTTAATCTCTCTATTGCTTCCCAACATTTTTTTGCTTTTGATTGAGGAGTTAATATACAAAAACATAATTCAGCAAAAATATCTTCATCGCTTTTTTCCATCATACTTTTAAATTCCTCTATCCTTTCTTTAATCATTATTTTATTTGCAACTGGAACAAGAAGTGGCTGAACAGGTGGAACAGGAAGATTTGGCATAGAGCCCTTTTTCCTCTTTTTCTTTCCTTTTATATTCTTCACTTCTATATTCTGTTGTATAAAAACCAGGTCCTTTATAAATAACCCCTCCTCCAAGACCTATAATTCTTCTTAAACTTTCATTTTTACATTCAGGACAAACTTTTAATGGTTCTTCAGTCATCTTCTGAAATTTTTCAAATTTATATCCACACTTTAAGCATTCATACTCATAAGTAGGCATATCTTCCTCCTTTTTTATTTTAGATAATTAAAATTACCTAAAAGTTTCAACTATGTCAATAGTTTTTATAAAACTTATTTTATCCCACCTTTATCCCACCTCGTAGGTGGGCTTTGGGAATTATTGTGTTTCAAGGGTTCAGTAGGACTCCTTTGAAAAAATCTGTTGTTTCTTCAATTACTCTTTTTTCACTCTCTTCTGTTGTAAAAGTATGCCCTCCTTTATCAAGTATAAGCATTTTAAGATTGACTGCATTTTTATGAAATTTTTCAAAATAAAAAAGTGGGTGTTTTAAATCAAGAGAAATGTCATCTTTTGTATGTATAATAAAAATATTTCCTTTATATTTTTCAGCAAATTCTTTCATATCAACCCTTTCAATTGACTCAATAAAATCTTTTCCAATATAATGCCCCATTCCAGGAATATAACACCTACCATATTTTTCAATTTTTTCTCTTATCTTTTTTGTTAAAATCTTTTTTTTAATAATTTTGGGAAAAGCAAGAGGAGACCACAAACACAATGCTTTTACTTCATTAAATTTATAAGCAACATAAGTAGCAGTAACCGCTCCCATTGAAAGTCCACAAATTCCAACTCTTTCCTTATTAATAAAATCAAATATTTTTAAAAATTCAAATGCCTTTTCTCCGTCTTTCATTTCTGTAAAAAGAGTCATTTCCTCAAAATTTCCCTCACTATCACCTGAACCATAAAAATCAAACCTCAAAACAGAAAAACCCTCCTTACATAATCTTCTTGCAAGTTTTGTAAAAATAAAATGACTTTCACATTTATTTCCTGTAAAACCATGAAAAAGAATAATTCCAGGTGATTTTTCTTTCTCTGGAATATGAAGAACTCCAAACAATTTTCCTTTGCTTCCATTAAAAACAACTTGCTTTTCCATTTTCACTCCTATATTAAAGAAATAACATCCTCTACTTTTATCTCTTCAAAGCACTTTTTTTCTTTACAGTTTTTCATTTTTTCATATTCACAAGGACTACAATCTACTTTTTTGTAAACAATTTTAACATTTTTCCCTCTTGGAGCCCAAATAAAAGGAGAGGTCGGTCCAAATATAATTATTGTCTTTACTCCTGTTATTGAAAACAAATGAGAAATTCCAGAGTCGTTTCCTATATAAGCAATTGTTTTTTTTGCAATCTCTATAATTTCATCAAAAGTTGGATTTATAATTATTTCTCCTTTGAAATTTTTAAACCAGAATTCTTTTTCTTCTGCTGGTCCAAGAATAATTTTTACATTTTTTAAGTTATTTGCAAGTGATAAAAATTTCTCTA
>CAZCUO010000070.1:0-7060 GCA_964502135.1 uncultured bacterium | reverse complement strand
TCTGAAAAGGATAAAACATTTGTAAATGTTTTTGCAATTGAAAAAGAAAAAATAGATAATTTAAAAGATATTTTTGAGAAAAATAAAGTAAAATCTTGCTTTTTAATTGATTCAATCTTAATTCACCAATTTTTTAAGCAGATTATTAATGAAAAACAATTTATTGAGGTCTTTTTAGAGGAAGGGTATCTACTTGTAAATCTCATAGAAAATAATGAGATTTCAGCTATTTATTCCTATTTTTCTGAAAATATTAAGAAAGACGATATTCTTGAAATAATTTTACCATTAATTACTACTAAAAAATATCCAGTTTATTTTATTGGAGAAAAGAGAATGTATGAAGATATAAATTTGCCTAATGTAAAATTTTTATATGAAAAAAAATTTTTTCACATATTAAGAGAAATTAAAGAAATTAAAAAGATTTCACTCACTCCAATAAATTTTACCGAAAGAATAATTCCTTTAGATTATATACTTAGTTTAATTTTTTTATCATTTATGACACTCTTCTTTATAAGACCATACTATTTAAAAATTGAAAAAGAGAAAAAAATTGATGAAATTAACCTTAAAATGGAAAATATTTACAAAACACTTTTCCCAGAAACAAAAAAAATTGTTAATCCTTTAATCCAAATTAAGGAAAAACTTAAAAAGGATAATAACGCTTTACAAATACCTGTTTTTCAAACATCAATTATTAAAATTCTTGAAGAAATTACAACTTTATTTCCAGAAAATATTAATGCGGAAGTTGAAGAGTTAATAATTTCAAATAAAAATGTAAATTTAACTGGTATAGTTGATAACTTAAAAATTCTTGATAAAATTAAAGAAAATTTTAAAAATTCAAAAATTTTTAAAAGTTTTGATGTTACAAGTATTTCTTTTACCAAAGAAAATAGAGTAAGATTTAATTTGCTTCTGAGGATGGAGGATTAATGGATAGGAGAATTTTAATATTTTTAATTCTTTTAATTCTTATTTTTGAATTTAGATATATATATTTACCAAATAGAAAAAAACTTGAAAACCTTACAAAACTTGTATCCAAAAAAGAAGAAGAGTTTAAAGAATTTGTTAATTTATGCGAAGAATATAAGAAATATGGAGAGAAAAGAGAAAAACAATTTTTAAAAATTACTTCATCAAAATTTTCTTTTTTTTCATATCTTAATGATTTAATTGATAAAACTGGGATTAAAACAAATATAAATGATATAAAAATTTTACCAAAAGAAGAAATTGAAAAATATGTTTTGGAAAAAATTGAAATAGAATTAAATCTCATTTCACTTGAACAACTTTTATCTTTATTGAACCAAATTGAAAAAACAAATGGTATTTATATTTATAGATATGAAATGAAAAGAGACAAAAATAAACCTTATTTTTTAAATGTTTCATTAGGATTAATATGCTTAAAGGAAAAAGTATAATATGAAAAAAATATATTTGATTGACGGAAGTGGAATAATATATAGAAGTTTTTATGCATTACCAAACTTAAAGACATCCACAGGTATAACTACAAATGCAATTTATGGATTTATTTCAACTTTATTAAAAATTTTAAAAGAAAATAGACCGGAATATATAGCAGTGTTTTTTGATATGGCTTTTCCCACTTTTAGACATAAAACATTTGAAAAATATAAAGAAAAAAGAAAACCAATGCCTGATGAACTTTCAGGGCAAATTTCTAAGATAAAGGAAATTATTAATTGTTTTGGTATAAAATATTTTGAAATTGAAGGTTTTGAAGCGGATGATTTGATAGCAAGTTTTGTAGAGAAATGTAAAAATGAAAATTGTCAAATATTTATCATAGGATGTGATAAGGATATATTTCAACTAATAGATGAAAATGTATTTATTATAAATCCAGTCAATTACGAAATAATTGACAAAGGGTGGGTAATTAAACAATATGGATTCCCTCCAAATAAAATAGTTGATTTTATTGCACTTGCTGGTGATTCTACTGATAATATTCCAGGCATCCCTGGTATTGGTGAAAAAACTGCAATTTCACTTTTAAAAAGGTTTAATTCACTTGAAGATATATATAATAATATTGAAAAAATTGAATCTGAAAAGTTGCGGGAGAAAATTCAAAAAAATAAAGAAATAGCAATGTTGAGCAAAAATTTGGCTAAATTAAATAAAGATGCTTTTGAAGAAGTTAATTTAGAAGATATAAAAATTGGTAATCCTGACTTATATAAATTGATAGAATTTTTTGAATTTTATGAATTTAAAAGATTAAAAAAATTGTTAAATGAAATTTATCCTGAAATTGAAGAGATAGAAGAAATAGAACAACTTATTGGTTTTTCAGAAGGTGAAATAGTAAAGTACGACTACATTAAAACAAATATAGAAAAATATAAAAAAATTTTGGAAGACAAAAATATAAAAAAGATTGGATTTAATTTAAAAGACAAAATTGTTGACTTAAGAAATATTGAAATTAATTTGGAAAACATAGATTTTGACTTTTCTATAGCAAAACATCTTACAGGAAAAATAATTTCTTGTAAAAATCTTTTTGAATTGAAAAAAGAATATGAAAGACTTTTAATTTCTCTTGATATGTATGATTTATTTAAAAATGTTGAAATGCCTTTGGTTGAAGTTCTTGCATGGATGGAAATAAACGGAATAAAAGTTGATATTGAATATTTGAAACAATTAAATCAAAAATTTGAAGAAGAAATAGAAGAAATTAAAGACAAAATATATTCTTTAAGTGGAGAAGTTTTTAATTTAAATTCACCATCACAAGTAGGAGAAATATTGTTTGAAAAGTTGAATTTACCTGTTATTAGAAAAACCAAAACAGGATATGCAACAGATGTTTCAGTTCTTAAGGAACTTTCTGTTTTACATCCTTTACCAGGATATCTTCTTAGATATAGAGAACTCTATAAGATAAAATCAACTTACATAGAAGGAATGGAGAATTATATAAATAAAAAAACTGGGAGAATTCATCCATATTTTAGTCAAATTTCAACTTCAAGTGGGAGATTAACATGTTCTAATCCAAATTTACAAAATTTACCTATTAAAACACAAAAGGGAGGATTAATAAGAAAAGCATTCTGTGCTGAAGGAGATAATTTGCTTTATTCTTTTGATTATAGCCAAATTGAATTGAGAGTTCTTGCTCATTTTTCAGAAGATCCAGTTTTAATAGATGCATTTGAAAAAGACAAAGATATTCATAGCCAAACAGCAGAACTTATCCTTTCTTCTGATTCATTATTTTCACCTTTAAATTTTGCAAATCTCTCAAATGATGAAAAAAGGAGAATAGCCAAGACAATAAATTTTGGAATTATATATGGGATTAGCCCCTTTGGATTAGCAAAAGAACTTGGTATATCCGAGGAAGATGCAACTATATTTATAAAAAATTATTTTGAAAAATTTAAAAAAGTTAAAGAATATATAGAAAAAGTAATAAAAAAGGCAGAGGAAAATGGTTATGTTGAGACATTATTAAAAAGAAGAAGATATATTCCTGAATTAAGAAGTGCTAATAAAAATGAAAGAGAATTTGGTAAAAGGGTTGCAGTAAATATGCCAATTCAAGGAACCGCTGCTGAAATAATCAAAATTGCCATGAACAAAATTTATCAAAAATTTAAAGAGAAAAAATTAAATAGTAAACTTATTCTTCAAATTCATGATGAACTTTTATTTGAGGTCGTTCCAGAAGAAGAAGAAATAGTAAGAGATATGGTAAAAGAAATTATGATAAATGCAACAGTTCTTAAAGTTCCAATAAAAGTAGATATAAAAAAAGGCAAAAATTTCTTTGAAATGGAAGAGATTAAAATTTGACAATAAAGTTTATTTAAAAGATAATATAAGTATGAAAAAGGTATTAATTTTTATTATCTTTTGTATTATTGGTAAAAGTTATTCTTATTGGGAATGGACTCCTCAGACAAAAAAATGGATTAACCCCAAATATGCTGTAAAAGATACACCTGAAGAACAATTTAATTATGCAGAAGAATTTAGGAAAAATGGTAAAATAGAAATTGCAATAAGGGAATATAATAAACTTTTAAAACATTACCCAAGATCTGATTATGCTCCTAAATCTTGTTTCATTCTTGGAGAAATTTATAAAGAATTGGGAAATAAAAAGAAAGCATTTGACTATTTTCAAAGAATAATAAATGATTATCCCTCTTCACCACTTGTGTTTGCAGCAATAAAAAATCAATTGGAAATAGCAGAAAAAAATCTTGAAACAAAGGAAAGAAGTTTTTTAAGAATATTTACAAAAAGAGAAGACAAAGGAGAATTGATGAATAAAGTAATTGAAAATAGTCCTTATGAGGTAGAGGCAATAAGTAGAATGTTTAAACTTGCAAACTTTTATTATGAAATTAAAGAATATGAAAAAGGACTTGAAGTTTTAAATAAAATAATTAGAAACTTTCCTGAAAAAATGGATATTCAAGAAGAGGCGAAATATTTAAAAATTAAATATATTTTAAATTCTATCTCTGAGAATAATTTTGATACAGATATAATAGATAATTTAAGATATGAAATAAGTGAATTCAAAATTGAGTTTCCAGAGACCAAATATAAGGAAAATATTAAAGAGATAGAAAAAATTTTAGATGAAAAAGAAGCAAGTATTTACTTTGAGATTGCAAGGTATTATGAAAGAGCAGGTAAAAAGAAAGGTGCAGATTACTATTATAGAAAAATAATTGATAAATTTCCAGAAAGCAAATATGGGAAAATTGCAAATAAAAAAGTTGGTAAAAAATAGTATTTTATTATTTTTAGCCTCCTGTTATTTAAATAAAAATATTTCGGTTAGGAACAAAAAACTCTATTTTGAGAAAATAGAAAATTTTTCTAATCAACCAAATTTAACATTTATTCTGAAAGAAAAATTAGAGGAGACAATTCTTAAATATCCTAAATTTGAAATTTCACAATCTGAAGAAACAGATTATTTAGTTGATTTAAAAATTTTAAAATTTGAAAGAGTTCCATTATTTTTTTCTAAAGAAAATAGTGAAGATATAGTTGGTGCAAAATATGAAATTGAAGTAGATTTAAGAATAAAAACAAAGGATAGGGTTGTTGATAAAAAAATCAAAGAAGCATTTTCAACTTCCATATATAAAGAGTATAACGAAGATGCAATACTTACCAGGATTTGTGATATTATTTCAAAAAAAATATATTTTGAAATTTTGAAAGTGAAATGAAGACAAAAAATTATTTTCTGATTTTAAATGACCATGAAAAATTTGAAAATTTAGTTGATGAATTAAGAAAAAAATATGATATAAGCGATTTTGATATAAAAATTTTTGATACAGAAACGAAAGATATTAAAAGAATAATAAGTGAAAGTTCTATCTCACCACTTTTTTCTAAAAAAAGTTTAATAATAATTAAGAGTGTTGAAAATCTTACTAAGAAAGAATGTGAAATTTTATATAATTTTTTAAATAAATTGTCAGAAGATACTATTGCCATTCTCTATGGAACTTCAATAGAAGAACCTTTTAAAGAAATTCAAATTAAAGAAAAAACTCAAAGTTATGAGGATATATTTTTTTCAAAAATTTTTTCTTTAAAGGATGCAAGTAGAAAAGAAATTTATGAAATTTTGCAAGAATATATGAGAGTGAAAGAAAAAAATTTCCCACTTTTGATAACAGGTATTGAAATGTATCTTAGGAATATTGTAAAAGAAAAAAAAGAATTGAATGTAGAAATAATCAAAAAATTTGAATTGCTTCACGACCTTGATTATTTTTTAAAAGTTGGTAAAGTTGAACTTGGTTTAGAACTTGAAATTTATCTTTTATTTTACTTTTTTTCAAATTCAAGTTGAACCCTATACTTTTTAATGAATTTAAATAATCTACTTTTTTTTCGTGCAGCATTATTTTTATGAATTACTCCTTTTGCCACAGCCTTATCTATCTCTTTTATTGTTTCTCTTAAAATTTTATCAAATTCAGGACTGTTATTTAAAACTGCATCTTTTGTCTTTTTAATTAATGTTTTTATTTTTGAAATTATCATTTTATTTCTCATCCTTCTTTTAATCTCCTGTCTCTGTCTTTTTAAAATACTTCTTTTTTTCTTTGCCATTTAATTCCTCCTATTTTTAAAGTAAAATAATAACACAAACTAAACTTTTTATCAAATTTTTACGTCTAAATGAGATGAAAGAAAGAGAAGATTTCAAGAGTTGTTATATAAAATATGCAAATAAAATTTATAGAGTGGCATACAAAATGTTAAACAATCACGAAGATGCTGTTGATGTAGTGCAAGAAGTTTTTTTAAGGGCTTATAAAAACTGGAATAATTTTAAAGGATTATCAAAAATGTCAACCTATCTTTATAGAATTGCAGTAAATTTATCTTATGATTATTTTAGAAGAAAAAGTAAAGAAAAGAAAATTGAAAATTTAAATTATGAGAATTTGGCAAGTTTAAGTTTTAAAAATGATTTTGATACTAAATTTAGGAATGAAAGAATAATAAACGAAATAAAAGAGGAGATTGATAAACTTACAGAAAAGCAGAAAACAGTATTTATTTTAAAAACATATGAAGAATTAACATACGAAGAGATTGCTAAAATATTAAGAAAAAGAGTAGGAACTATTAAAGCTACTTATTACCAAACGTTACAAAAAATAAGAGATAATTTAAAAAAGAAGGGGGTAATAAAAAATGAAATGTAAAAGATTTGAAAAAAGAATTTTAGATTTTATTGATGGTAAAATTGAGGAAAAAGAAAAAATAAAATTAGAAGAACATATTTCAAAATGTGGAAAATGTAAGAAACTCTATGATGACTTTTTATTTATTATAAACAATTCAAAAAAAATTGAACACCCCATTTTAGATGAAAATTTTTGGAAAGCAAAATTGAATTTAGTAATTGAAAAAAGAAGATATCATATTTATAGATTTAAACTTGCTTATTTAGGAATTTCTTTTTTTATTTTAATATTTATTTTACCTTTGCTTTTTAAAATTCATG
>CAZCUO010000069.1:0-6743 GCA_964502135.1 uncultured bacterium | reverse complement strand
AGAGATTTCTTAAATAATAATGGATTTGTTGAAGTTGAAACTCCCATGATGCACCCAATTCCTGGAGGAGCAGAAGCGAAACCATTTATAACATATCATAATGCACTTGATTTAGAACTTTATTTGAGGATTGCTCCTGAGTTATATCTAAAAAAACTTCTCGTTGGTAATTTTGAAAAAATATATGAAATTGGTAGATCTTTTAGAAATGAAGGAATATCAACATTACATAATCCTGAATTTACAATGCTTGAACTTTATTCCGCTTATGGTGATTATGAAGAAATGATGGAAATAACTGAAAATTTGATATGTTACTTATCCGAAAAAATATTTGGGAAATTTGAATTTGAATATCAAGGAAAAAAAATTAATTTAAGAAAACCTTGGAAAAGAATTAAATGGGAAGAAGTTTTTAGGGAATATGTTGGTATAAATAATTGGAAAGATGAAAAAATTATTGATGAAAAAATTAAAGAGTTTGGTTTAGAAGTTGAGGAAGGAGAGGATATATTTGAAAAACTTGATACTATTTTTAAGAAGAAAATACAACCATTTTTTATAGACCCAACTTTTGTAATCGGTTATCCAGTAGAAATTTCACCACTTGCAAAAAAATTTAAAGACAATGATAAATTTACAGAAAGATTTGAACTTTTTATCGGTGGAATTGAAATTGCAAATGCTTACTCTGAATTAAATGACCCTATTGAGCAATTAAGAAGATTTGAAGAAAAATGTAAAAATGAAACTGAAAAAAAGAAAAAAATTGATTATGATTTTATTGAAGCACTTGAATATGGCATGCCCCCTGCTGGAGGACTTGGAATTGGAATTGACCGACTTGTTATGCTTTTCACAAATTCCTCATCAATAAAAGAAGTTATTTTCTTCCCTCTTTTAAAACCAAAAAATGAGTAAAAAGATTTTAAAAGCAATTTCTCTTCTTGCAATAGGAACAATAATTTCAAGAATTTTTGGGTTATTAAGGGAAATAGTAAGCGCAAATTTTTTTGGAACAACAAAAATTTATGATGCTTTTTTGATTTCATTTATGATACCAAATTTTTTCAGAGGTTTACTTGCAGAAGGAGCATTAACTTCTTCATTTATACCTGTCTTTACAGAATATTTATCAGATGAAAATAAAAAAAATCAAACCAAGGAAATATTTAATGTATGTTTCACCCTTTCTCTAATTTTTACTTTTTCCTTATTTGTTATTTTTTTTATTTTAAGCGAATTTTTCATAAAAATTCTTACTTGTGAGAGTAAATGGTTTTATGTGTGGCTTCTCTTAAAATTTACTTTCCCATATTTAATTTTTATTTCTCTTTCAGCATTATATACAGGTGTTTTAAACTGTTATAAATCATTTTTTTTACCTTCCATTTCACCTGTTGTTCTTGATTTTTTTTGGATTTTATCTTTGTTTTATTTGACAAAATTTTTTATATATGGGTTTGAAGATAAAATTTTTGCCTTATGTATTGGGGTTATTTTTGGAGGTCTCGGCCAGTTTTTAATTCTTGTTCCTTCTGTGAGAAAATTAAAATATTTTCCTAAAATTTCATTAAACTTTTCACACCCTGCAATAAAAAAAATGGGAAGACTATTTTTACCAATGATTGTAGGAGTTGCTGTTGGTCCAATAAATTTACTTGTTGATTATTCACTTGCAAATTTCCTTTCTTCTGGTATGGTTTCAGGACTATGGTATTCAACACGTTTATATCAATTACCATTAGGGATATTTGCAATTTCTATTTCAACTGCTGTTTTACCATGGTTAAGTGAAAACTATGCAAAAAAGGAATATGAAAAATTTAAGGAGAATATTTATTATGCTTTTAAAATCCTTTTTTTAACATTGATACCCTCAACTATCATTTTAATTTTTCTGAAAGATGAAATAGTTACTTTCTTATTTAAAAGGGGAATGTTTGATTTAAAATCAGTTCAACTTACATCTTATCCACTCTTTTTTTATTCAATTGGGATTATCTTTTATGGAGGTATTTCTATAATCACAAGATGTTTTTATGCCTTTAATGATACAAAAACACCTGTAAAGATAGGAATTTTAAGTATATTTTCAAATTTTATTCTTGATATAATATTAATGAAATTTCTTTACCATGGTGGAATTGCTCTTTCAACATCAATTGTTGGTTTTATAAATTTTTCACTTTTATGTTATCTTTTCAATAAAAAACATCTTAAAATCAATTATTGGAATATTTTAAACTCATTTTTAAAACATTTTATCTTTTCAATTCCCCCAATTATCTTTATTTTTATCACAAAATATTTTTTAATTTCAAAATTTTCTCTTCTTTTTTTCTTATCCTTTGCCATATCTTGTTATTTTATAATTTATTTTTTCTTCTTTAAAATTGCGACAAAATTTTTAAAAATCAAATTATGACTTTAAAATTTTGGCAAAAATGTCAATTTCAATATTTACAAAATCTCCTACTTTCTTATATTTCAGATTTGTATTTTCAATTGTAAAAGGAATAAGATAAATAATTATCCCATTTTCAAAAGTTTCAGCGATTGTTAAGGAAATACCATCTATACCAATTGAACCTTTCTTTACAATAAACTTTTTATATTCTTTTGGAATTAATATCCTCATCACATAAAATTCTCCTTCCTTTTTAAATGAATAGATTTTTGTTTTAAAATCAACATGTCCTGTTAGAAAATGACCTCCAATTCTATCTCCGATTTTTAATGCTCTTTCAAGATTTACATATTCACCAACTTTTATTTCACCAAGATTTGTATTTTTCAGTGTCTGTGAACTTAAAGAAACTGAAAAATTTTTATTTTTTATTTCTTCAACGGTTAAACATACACCATTAACTGATATACTATCTCCTATTTTTAAATCCTCAAAAATTTTATCCCCCTCAATAATTATTTCACATCCATTTCCTTTATATCTTTTTCCCTTAATTTTTCCAATTTCTTCAATTATTCCTGTAAACATACTCTTCCCCTTATTAAAATATCATTTTCTATTTTCTCTATCTCTATTTTTTCAATTTCAATTGCTTCATTTATGTCTTCTTTATCATTTCCTCCAAAAACAGATATTGAATTTTCACCACCAAGAATTTTGTTTCCAACAAAAGCCCATATCTCATCAAAAACTTTGTTTTCAAAAAATTCTGTTAATGTAAATTTTCCACCTTCAACCATTATTATACCAATATTTTTTTCAAGAAGTTTTTCAAGCAATTTCTTTAAATCAAATTTTCCATTTTCAAAAGGGATTTTTAAATAATCAAAGTTTTCTTTAATTCTATATTTTTCAATTTTTTCTTCTTCAATTTTTTCATCAAAAACAATTAAAACTAATGAATTTTTATTTTCCCATATTTTTGCATCAATTGGTGTTTTTCCATAAGGGTCAAGAATAATTTTAAAATATCTTTTTCTCTCAATTAAATTTTTTTTTGTTTGAAACTCCGGAGGTATATAATCTAAAGTTGGATTATCAATTAAAATTGTTTTAACTCCAACACAAATTCCATCAACTTCAAATCTTTTTTTCTTTAAAAATTCTCTTGTTTTTTTACTTGTTATCCATTTTGAAGAATAATTTTTTGTCGCAATTTTCCCATCAATTGTTTGAGCCCATTTTAAAATAATATAAGGTCTTTTCTTTTTAACATTTGTTATATAAAACCTATTCAATTCTTCTGCCTCATCTTCAAGAAATCCATATCTCACTTTTATTCCATTTTCTTCAAGTGTTTTAAAACCATTACCACAAACAATAGGATTTGGGTCAATCATACAAGAAATCACTTCCTTAATTCCTGCTTTAATTATCGCTTCAGTACAAGGAGGAGTTTTTCCCCAGTGACAGCATGGTTCAAGATTTACATATAAGGTTGCTCCTTTTGCTTTTTCTTTTGCCTGATTTAATGCTTCAATTTCTGCATGAGGAAAACCAAATGCTTTATGATAACCTGTAGAAATTATTCTATTTCCTTTTGCTATTATTGCACCAACAAGTGGATTTGGACTTACAAGACCTTTCCCTTTTTCAGCAAGTTGGAATGTCTTTTTTAAAAATTTTTTATAATCAACCATTTATTTTAATAACAATTTTAAGTGCCTCTCCATTCTTTATTTTCTTTATCCCATCAACAATATTTTCAAGAGAAATTACATCTGTTATAAATTTTTTTGCATCTATTTTACCTGAAGAAATTAATTCACCTGCTTTTATATAATCGTTTCTATTTGAGGCAAAAGAACCAAAAATTGAAATCTCTTTATAATGTATAATATTTGAGTCAATTTGAATTATTGAATCATCTTTAGGAAGCCCCCCAAAAAAACTAATTCTTCCTTTTGAACCTGCAATTTCAATTGCATCAATTTGGGCTTTTTTTGCTGGACATGCTGTTATAACAACATCTGCACCAAAACCATCTGTCATTTCCATAATTTCCTTTTTTATATCTACTTGGTTTGGATTTAAAAAGATTATATTTTCAAAATTTTTACCAAATTTAAGTAATCTATCATAAGCAGGGTCAACTATAACTACATTTTTACATCCATAAGCAATTGCAAGGCAAGCATGCATAAATCCAATAGGTCCACCACCAAAAATTAATATAAAATCATCTTTTTTTATATTTAAGTAGTTTTGACCATTTATACAACAAGAAAGTGGTTCAATAATACTTCCCTCAAGCAAAGAAAGATTTTCTGGTAATTTTATGACTGCTTTCTGTTTAACCGCATTTTCTGGAATAATTAAATATTCAGCAAACCCACCTTTATAATAATAACCAATTGCCTTTGTATCAGGACATAAATTATAAAATCCATTTTTACACATTTTACACTTTCCACATCCAATTGAGGTAACAATAACAACTTTATCTCCAACTTTTATTTCAGGATAATCAACATTTTTACCAATTTCGCTAACTACTCCAGTAATTTCATGACCAATTATTGCAGGAGGTATAACTTTTTTGTGTCCTGAATAATAAATCCTTACATCTGTTCCACATATTGCACAATATTCAACTTTTATTTTTATCTCACTATCTTTACATATTGGCTCTTCTACTTCTTCAACTCTCATATCCTCAATTCCATAAAAAACCGCTGCTCTCATCATTTTCTCCTTTTTATTTCTTTTCAACTATTATCTTTTCTCCACTTTTTATATTTTCAAGGATTTTTAAATCTGATTTTATTTTTCCTATTACTTCCACGCTACTTGCAGGAATAATTTTTTCTCCTCTACTTATTGGTGTTGGACCAAAAAAAAGACACATACATTTACCATCAGGCCAATATCCAATATCTCCTTTTTCAACTTCATTTTTAGGATTTTTAATTTCACTTGATACAGGTATTTCAAAATATATTTCCTTTCCCCATAATCTTGCTTTTGAATTAAATGGTAATTTTTCATAAATTTTTTTTCCAAGTTCTGTTTCAAAAATTTCACATTCAATTTCTTCTTTCTCAAACTTTATCTTAATCTCCATATCCCCTCCTTTTCTATTTTATTTTAACATTTTTAGGGATATAATATAAGATATTTTAAACGAGGAGGCCAAAATGATAAAGATAGGAATAATAGGAACTGGTGGAATGGGTAGGTATCATGCAAGTATTTTAAAGAAGATGGAAGATGTAAAAATTGTTTCTGCATGTGATATTGATGAAAATTCATTAAATAATTTTAAAAATGAATTTGAAGTTGAAGAAATTTATAAGGACTTTAAAGAAATGTTAAAAAAATCAGAAATAGATGCAATAATATGTGCTACTCCAACCAATTTACACTATAAAATTGTAATTGAGTCAGCAAAAGCAAAAAAACATATATTCTGTGAAAAACCAATTGCAATAAATTTAAAGCAGGCAGAAAAAATGATAGAAGAATGTGAAAAAAATAATGTTATTTTTCAGATTGGATATGTAAGAAGATTTGATGAAGAATGGCTTAAATTTAAAGAATTAATGGATAAAAAAATAATTGGTAGACCAGTTATATGGCATCAAATCTGGGGTGGATATGGACCTTCTTCTGAATGGTTTTATGATATAAAAAAGGGGATGGGGCCTTTTGTTGATGGAGCAGTCCATTCATATGACTTTGCAATTTATACATTTGGAAAAGTAAAAAAAGTAAAAAGTTCATTAACAAAATTTAAAAAATTTACTTCACCTGACACTGGAGTTGTCTCTGTTGAATTTGAAAGTGGAGATATTCTTGTTTTATGTTGGTCATGGGGTTTACCTAAAAATACTTCCTCACAATATTTACATCAGGCAATTGGACCAGAAGGAGTTTTAATTTTTGGTGGTTATCAGGATGAAAAAAATAAATATTTTGTTGTTAAAAAAGAGACAGGAGAAGAAAAAATAGGACCTATTCCTTTAAATTCTTTATCTATTGGATTTGAAAAACAGATGGAACATTTTATTGATTGTATAAAGAATAATAAAAAGCCAATTGTAACTGGAATTGATGGTTATGAATCATTAAAAGTTGGTCTTTTAGCAATAAAAGAATGGCTTTGATTAATTAAAACTATATTCCCTCCTAATCCCACCTCAGAGGTGGGAAGAGGGAATTATTATGTAAAACATCTGATTGATATTTTCGTCTAAGAAAAAGGAGACAAAATGAAAACTTTATTTTTAATTATTTTTTTGGCAGTTTCTTTATATGGAAGAGATTTACCAAT
>CAZCUO010000068.1:0-4855 GCA_964502135.1 uncultured bacterium | reverse complement strand
ACCTATCAAAAATATTTCTTTAACACCTTTATCAACAAGAATTTTTATTTCTTCAATAATTACATTCTCTGGTTTACTTATAAGTTTCCCTCTTGCATAAGGAACTACACAATATGAACAGAAATTTTCACATCCTTTTGTAATTGTAACAAATGAACTTGTTTTTTCTTTAATTTCTGGTTCATTTACTTCATTCAATAAATTTTCATCTTCTTCAAATATACTTATTTTTCCACCAGAATAGTTTTTAAGAGTTGATACAAATTTCTTATAAGAATTTGGACCACATATAATATCAACAAAATCAAGTTTTTCAAAGATTTTATCCTTATAAATTGAAGGTGTGCACCCAACAACACAGAAAATTTTATTATTCTTTATACTTTTTATTGAATTTAAAAAAGAAAAAGCCCTATCCTCTGCATGTTTTCTAACGGAACAGGTATTTAAAATTATTATATCTGAATCCTCTATTGAATTAACTTCAAAAAATCCCTCCTTATTCAATAATTTTCTTAATCTATTTGAATCATAAAAATTCATCTGGCAGCCATAAGTTTTGATAAAATATTTTTTATCCATATTTAATATTATACCTTCTTTAGAGAGTAAATTGAACCTATAATTAGACCAAGAAGTGTGAAAGAATTTATATTAAATTTTATAGTGAATGAAATATTGAAAATTATCAAATCAAGCAAATTCACATTCCAGATAGGGGTTAAATGGTTAGAAAGAAAATTATAATAATTTGTATTTTGCGGGACAAATAAAAGAAGAATCTCTCCAATTAATGTTCCTATCATTGCTGAAAGAAAAATAACTAAAATTATATATATAAATTTCATCTTTCTATTATTTGTTCTCTTAAAAAACCTGTTGAAATTTTTGTAATTTTTACTTTTATTTTTTCTTCAATTTTTTCTATATATTTTTTCGCATTTTCTGGTAACTCTTTATAACTCTTCACCTTGCTTATATCTTCATTCCATCCATCAACTTCTTCATAAATCACATCACAATTTGAAAATATCTTTAAACTTAAGGGATAATTATCAATTATTTTACCATCATATTTATATCCAACTCCTATTTTTATTTTCTTAAATCCTGTTAAAACATCAAGTTTTGTCAATACTATCTCATCTATTCCATTAATTAAGCAAGCAAACTTAACAAGCACTGCATCAAACCATCCACATCTTCTTGGTCTACCAGTTGTTGCACCAAATTCATTCCCTATACTTCTCAATTTTTCACCCAAATTATCTTTTATTTCAGTAGGAAATGGTCCCATTCCCACTCTTGTTGTATATGCTTTTGCAACGCCTATTATTTTTTCTATTTTCTTAGGAGATATACCAAGACCAACACAAACTCCCCCTGCAATTGGATTTGAAGCAGTTACATAAGGATAGGTTCCAAAGTCAATATCTAAAAATGTTCCTTGGGCTCCTTCTGCAAGAACTTTTTTACCTTTTTCAATTTCTTCATTTAGGTATAAAGACGTATTTATAACAAATTTCTTAATTTCTCTCCTATAAAATTCATATTCCTTAAAGATTTTTTCAGGACTTAAAATTTCTTCTTTGTAATACTCTTTAAATAGGTAATTTTTCAATTCAAGAGCAATTTTTAACTTTTCCATAAATACTTCATCGTCTATAAAATCAATAACCCTTATTCCTATCCTTCCATATTTATCTGTATAAGTTGTCCCAATACCCCTCCCTGTGGTTCCAAGTTTTCCTTTGCCTCTAAATTTATCTTCAACCTGATCAAGTATTTTGTGGTATGGTAAAGTGATATGGGCATTTTCAGCAATATATAATTTATTTTCAACATCTACTCCATTTTTCTTTAAATACTCAATCTCTTCAAATAGTGCTATAGGATCAATAACAACACCATTTCCAATTACACAAATTTTATCAGGATATAAAATTCCAGATGGTATTAAATGAAAAACAAATTTCTTATCATTAACAACTACTGTATGACCTGCATTTGCACCACCTTGATATCTTGCAATTATATCAGCATTTTTAGCAAGATAATCTATAACTTTTCCTTTCCCTTCGTCTCCCCATTGAGTTCCGACAACAACTTCTACCATTTTTTCCCCATTTTTTCTATTATTGCTTTACCCATTTCAATTGTTCCAACACATTCTTCACCAGGATTTTTAAAATCATATGTTACATACTTCCCTTCTCTTATTACTTCAGATAAAGCATTTTCTATTTTTTCGGCTGCCTCTACCTCACCAAGATAATCAAGCATTAAAACTCCAGCAAGTATCATTGCAGAAGGGTTTACCTTATTTAATCCTCTATATTTTGGGGCAGAACCATGAGTTGGTTCAAAAATTGCAACATATTCACCAATATTTGCTCCAGCCGAAAGCCCTAATCCTCCAACAAGTCCAGCACATAGATCAGAAAGTATATCTCCATAAAGATTTGGACAAACAATAACATCATAGATTTCTGGCTTTTGAACAAGTTGCATAGCCATATTATCTACAATTTTATCTTCAAATTCAATATCTGGATATTCAGTTGCTACTTTTTTTGCAACTTCAAGAAAAAGGCCATCAGAAAATTTCATTATATTTGCTTTATGAACAACAGTTACTTTCTTTCTATTATTTTTCCTTGCATATTCAAATCCAAACCTTATAATTTTTTCAGAATTTTCAACAGATATAGGTTTTATACTTATCCCAGTATTTCTACTCAATTTTTTTCCAGTTTTCTTTTCAATAAATTCTATAAGTTGAAGTGTCTCCTCTTTCCCTTTTTCAAATTCAATGCCAGCATATAGGTCTTCCATATTTTCTCTTATTAATACAATATCAACATTTTCATATTTTGTTTTTGCACCTTTGTAAATTTTAAATGGCCTTAAACAAACATAAAGATTAAAATATTGCCTTAAAAAAACATTTATACTTCTAAATCCAGTTCCCACAGGTGTTGTTATTGGTCCTTTTAAACATACTTTATTTTCTTCTATTGATTTTATTGTTTCTTCAGGAATTGGAGTCCCATATTTCTCTATACATTCTTCACCCGCCATCTTTATATCCCATTCAATATCTACTCCTGTTGCCTCAATACATCTCTTTGCTATCTCAACTACTTCAGGACCTATTCCATCACCAGGAATTAAAGTAATTCTATATCCCATTTTTATTCTCCAATTTTAAAAGTTCCATATTTTTTCAAATAATTTATAACTCCTCCTTCTTTGATAATATCAATTAAAAATTTAGGAATTTTTGTTCCATGTATTTCAACATTTTTTGTCATATTTTTGATTAAACCTTCTTCAAGATATATTTCAATTTCATCTCCATCTTCTATCATATCTGTATCTACTTCAATTAAAACAAGACCATTATTAATCCCATTTCTATAAAAAATCCTTGCAAAACTTTTCGCAATAACTGCAGGAATTCCAGCATACTTAATTACCAAAGGCGCTTGTTCTCTACTACTTCCACAACCAAAATTTCTACCAGCAACAATGAAATCTCCCTTATTTATTTTTTTATAAAAATCTGGGTAAATATCTTCCATTAAATGTTTTGCAAGTTCTTCCATATCAAGAGTTTTAAATTTATACTTACCTGAAATTATATAGTCAGTATTTATATTGTCTCCAAATTTATGTGCCCTGCCTTTCAGTATCATTTTTTTCCTTTTTTTCCAATAATTTTTACCATAATTTTAATAATATTTCAAATTGAAAAAATTTAAGAATTCAGTATAATATTTCAAAAAAGGAGGTGAAAAATGAGAATATTGGCAATAGGAGCACATCCTGATGACCTTGAAATCTTATGTGGTGGAACTCTTGCTAAATATGCAAAAGCAGGGCATAAAATATTTATGGCTCATCTTTGCAATGGAAATATGGGCGGTAAAGATATACCACCTGAAAAACTTGCTGAAATAAGAGATAAAGAAGCAAAAAAATCTGCCTCTTTAATAGGTGCTGAGGTTCTTGGTCCAATTGCAGGAGACCTTGATTTATATAATACAAGAGAGATGAGAATAGAAGTTATTGATATTATTAGATATGCAAAACCAGATATTATTATAACCCATTCACCTGATGACTATATGCCAGACCATACTATTACAGGAACTCTTGTTTTTGAAGCAGCATTTACAGCAACATTACCAAATTATAAAACTAAATATCCAGCACATGAACTTATTACACCAATATATTATATGGATACTTTAGTTGGACTTAAATTTCAACCAACCCATTATGTAGATATAACTGATTTTTTTGAAATAAAAAAACAGATGCTCTTGTGTCACGAAAGTCAGTATAAATGGATTAAAGGACATCATCTTTCTGATCCTATAAATTTAATTGAAACAATGTCAAAATTTAGAGGACTACAATGTGGTGTCCTTTATGCAGAAGCATTTAGAATAGAAAATGTTTGGGGAAGATTAAGACCTGTTGAATTAATCTAAATGTATATATCTGAAAATATACGTATTTACTTTTTCTTATTTAAATGTATACAAATGTCTACTTGACAAAATAAAAAATATAGGGTAAAATTAAAATAAAATGAAAATAAAATATATTGAAATTCAAAACTATCTTAGAAAAATAATTGAAAAAGGGAATAACAAAGAGCCTTTGCCTTCAGAAAAATATTTAGTAGAAAAATTTAATGTTTCAAGAATGACTGTTAGAAAAGTATATGAGTATTTTGAAAAAGAAGGTCTTATTTATAGAAAAAAAGGCAAAGGAACTTTTATTAGAAAGATTAATTTTGATAAGAAAGAATTACATTTTTATTATTTAATTCCTCATTTCTTAG
>CAZCUO010000067.1:0-6417 GCA_964502135.1 uncultured bacterium | reverse complement strand
GAAAAAGTAAAAAATTTCTTTAAAAAATATTTAATATATGAAAAAGGGGGTAATAATGGATGAAATTTTTGAAAGATATGCAAAAAATCCAATACTTACACCAGAAAAATGGAGTTATCCATGTAATGCTGTTTTTAATCCAGGGGTTATAGAATTTGATGGTTATATATATCTTTTATGCAGAGTTGAAACATTTGATGGTTATTCACATTTAACTTTAATTAAAAGTAAAAATGGACTTGATGGATGGGAAATACCTGAAAAACCAACATTAACTCCTGACCCAAATTATGATGAGGAGAAATGGGGAATAGAAGACCCAAGGATTGTTTATATAGAAGAATTAAAAAAATATGCAATTTGTTATGTTTCTTTTTCTCCTGGTGGCCCATTAATTTCTTTAATATTAACAGAGGATTTCAAAAATTTTGAAAGAATGGGTGCACTTGTTCCTCCTGAGGATAAAGATGGTTCACTTTTTCCTAAAAAATTCAAAGGCAAATATGCTCTTATCCATAGACCTATAATAAGAGGAGAAGGACATATATGGATCTCATATTCACCCGATTTAATACACTGGGGCAATCACAAAATTTTAATACCTGTAAGACCTGGAATGTGGGATTGTCATAGAGTTGGCCTTGGTTGCCCACCACTTGAAACAGAAGAGGGATGGCTCATTATTTATCATGGGATAAGATATACCGCATCTATTCCAATTTATAGAGTTGGTCTTGTATTACTTGATAAAGAAAATCCTGAAAAAATTATTGCCAGAACAAAAGAATGGGTATTTTCTCCAGAAAAGGATTATGAAAGAATAGGAAATGCAATGAATGTTGTATTTCCTACTGGATTTATTTATAGAAAAAGTGAAGATAAAATTTTAATTTATTATGGATGTGCTGATAAATGTATCTCTGTTGCATTTGCCTCCCTTTCTGATATAATAAATATCTTAAAGAAAAACAAAATATAAAATGGAAAAAATAGTATATGCAATCTCTTTTTTGCTTTCATCAGCAAATTATGTTGTGAATTTATCAATACCACTTTATTTAATTTACAAATTTTCTGCTCCACCTTTTATTCTTGGAGTTGCTGGTTTTTCTGGTAATTTTGCATATACATTATTTACATATCTTTTTTATAGATTAAAGCATAAAATACATTTCCCTCATTTTATAATTGCTTCTATTTTAATTTCATTTGCTTATTTTTTGCTTCCATTTATCCCTTCATATTTTTTATTTTTCTTTATTCTCTTTTTAAATGGGATTTTTTATAGTAGATTCTGGCCCTCAATACAATATTTTTTCAGTAGTAATCCAATAAATACAGACAAATATAATCTTTCATGGTCTTCTGGTGTAATTTTAGGTATTTTCATCTCAGGGTATCTTTTCAAATTAAATGTAATTTTCCCTTTTTTTGCAGGTAGTTTTTTTGCCTTTTTAGGTTTTCTTCTTGGTAAAATAAATTGTAAAAATTTCAAAAAATATTATGAAAAATTACCTGAAAAGATTTACATTGGGAAAAAACTTGACTTAGAAACAAAAAGGATTATGTTTTTAAACTTTATAAATTTTTTCTGTATTGGCGGTGTTTTTTTTCTTTTTCCTAAACTTGCAAAGTCAATTTCCTATTCACCAAGTTTAATAAGCAATATTATGACATCACTATTTTTAATAAGGTTTTTTATGTTTTATATTTTAAGCAAAATAAGATTTGAAATAAAAAACAACTTTTTTTTAATTTATCTTTTTGATTTTATTACTCTTTTATTCACAGGGATTTTTAAAAAACCATTTTTACATTTAATATTTATATCAATTTTGGGGATTACTTCTGCTTTTTCTTTTAGAATTACACTTATTAAAGTTATAGAAAAGGGATATTCTACTGAATTGAATGAATCAATAATAGGAATTGGTTTTTTTACAGGTTCTTTAATAGTTGGTATTTTGAGTCAGATTTTTGGCATATTTAAAGGTTTCATTATTTCTGGTTTTATGGTTTTATTTATTTCTGGTTTTATGGAATTATTCTTTAAAAATGATAATAATTAAAGTTTTCACTGTTTTTTTAATAATTATTCTGGGAATAATCGTAAGGAAAAAAAATTTAATATCATCAATTACAATAAATGAAGTTTCAATTATAATTACAAAAGTTTTTTACCCAGCACTGATATTTTCTTCATTCCTCAAAAATTTTAATTCAAATGAAATTATAAAAAATTATCTTTTGCCACTTGGAACTATTTTAATTATGACAGTTGGTTATATTTATGGAATTTTTATTTCAAAATTTTTAAAATTTAAAAATGAAAAAGAAAAAAATACTTTTAGATTTCAATGCACAATAAATAATTACTCTTTTTTGCCTTTGCCAATAATTCTTCTTCTTTATGGAGAAAAATACGGAAGTTTTCTAATACTTTCAACTTTTGGTTCAGAAATTTCTGTATGGACAATTGGAATTTTATCACTTACAGGGAATAGATTAAAAAAAGAAAGTTTTAAAGATATTTTAAGTGTCCCAATGATTTCAATTATTCTTTCTGTAATTTTTATATTTTTGAGAGATTTTATTAATATTCAAAACACAAAAATTATAGAGATTGGAAACTCCATATTAAATACAATTAGTTTAGTTGGAAATGCCACAATACCAATTGCTTTATTTATTGCAGGAGCGAAAATGGGAGAAATTAAATTCAAAAATATTCTAAATTTTAACTCATTAATACTTTCACTTTTCAGATTGGTTATAATACCTTTGACTTCAATTTATCTTTTTTACATATTTTCATTCCCTGAGGAGATAAGAAGAGTTTTAAATATTGTAGCGATTATGCCAACTGCAATTGCAAGTATTGTTTTAAGTGAAGCATTTGGTTCTGATAGTGAATTTGCAGCCCAAACAGTTCTTTTAACCCATCTTCTTTCTCTTATAACAATACCTTTCTTCTTATATATTTTTAGATGATAAAATTCTTTTTATAAAATTTAAGAGATTAACAACTGAAATTTCTTCTGTTTTTTTATCTTTTCTTATTTTAACTTCAACTTTTCCCTCTTTTATTTTTTTGCCAACTATAATTTGTAATGGAAAACCACAAAGGTCGGCATCTTTAAATTTAAAACCAGCAGTTTCTTCTCTATCATCAATTATTGTATCAATACCATTTTCACTCAAATCATTATAAATCCTTTCTCCTATTTTAACTATTTCATTATCAGAAATATTTGTTAATATAATATCAACTAAAAATGGAGCAACAGAAAATGGCCATATAATACCATCTTTATCATAACTACCTTCAATAATTGCTGCAACTATCCTACTTACACCAATTCCATAACATCCCATATAAATTAATTTTTCTTTCCCATCTTTATCAACAAAATATGCTTTCATTGAACTACTATATTCTGTTCCAAGTTTAAATATATGTCCTACCTCAAGTTCACTACATTCTCCTTCCGCAACAAATTCTTCTGAAAATTTACCCCCTATTACACCACTTTCTGCTTCTCTAATTGTGAATTTCAATCCACATCTTTCAAATATTTTTTTATATGTTTCTCTCATTAAATTATATGATTTGTCAAGCCCTTTTTCATCAACATCAAAACTATAAGCATCCTTCATTAAAAATTCTCTTGCTCTTATTATTGAAAATCTTGGTCTTATCTCATCCCTAAATTTTGTTTGTATTTGATATAAAATTATAGGGAGTTGCTTCCATGACTTTATATATCTCCTAACAATATCAGTTATCACCTCTTCATGAGTTGGACCAAAAATCATTTCTCTATTATGCCTATCTATAAATTTAATCATATCCTTTCCCATTTTATTAAAGCGACCCGTTTCCTTCCATAAAGAGGCGGGTTGAAGAGATGGCATAAGTAACTCAATACAACCAACTTTATTCAATTCTTCTCTAACTATATTTTCAATCTTTCTTAAAACTCTTAATCCGAGAGGTAAATAAGTATAGACACCTGATGAAAGTTTATCAATTAGACCTGCTCTAATAAGTAATTTATGACTTATTGTTTCTGCTTCTTTTGGTGCCTCTTTTTGTGTCGGTATAAAATATTTACTCCACCTCATTTTTCTCCTTTTATTACTTTTTTCTATATATTTTTCCCGGCAATTCTTCTATTATACCATTTAATTGTAGTTTTGTAAGGGTTTGCAATAATATTTCTGGTTTTATTTTTGTTTTTAAAATTATTTCTTCAAGTTGTAATGGCTCAATTAAAACATCTATAATTTTTCTCTCTTCCTCTGTTTCAAATTTTTCTAATTTCTCTTTCTCTTCAATCTTTTTAACTTCAATATTTAAAGTTGAAATTATATCATCTACATCTTCAACAAGAATTGCTCCCTCTTTTAATAATTTATTTGTTCCTTTTGAATATAATGTATCAACCCTTCCTGGTAAAGCGAAAACATCTCTTCCCTGTTCCAAAGCATAATATGCTGTTATTAATGCACCACTTTTAGGCCCTGCCTCAATAACAACAACTCCTTTTGAAAGTCCTGAAATAATTCTATTCCTTCTTGGGAAATTATACTTTTCAGGTTTTATATAGGATGGAAATTCAGTTATTATTGCACCATTTACTATTATATCTTTTTCAATCTTCTTATTTTCAGGTGGATAGAAATTTTTAAAGCCACAACCAAGAACTCCTATTGTTTTCCCTTTCACTCTTAATGCACCTATATGAGATGCTGTATCAATTCCTCTTGCCAATCCACTTACAATAACAAAACCATAAGATGCAAGTTGGCTTGCAAATTTTTCAGCCATTTTCAAACCATAAAAAGATGGATTTCTTGTGCCAACAATACCTATCATTAATTGATTAAAATCTATTTTCCCTTTAACATAAAGTAAAAATGGTGGGTCATAAATTTCTTTAAGTAAAGATGGATAATCAGGATCATCAATTGTTAAAATATTTATTCCTTCATTTTTTATAAATTCAATTTCCTCTTTTAATGGCAATTTTTCCCAGTTTATAATTTTTTCTGCAATTTCTTTTGATAATCCAAGCAAAATTAATTCATCAATCTTCATATAAAAAATTTCTTTTATATTTTTAACTTTTGAATAAATTTTTTTAAACTTAATAGGAGAAAGCCCAATAATATTTAAAGCAATATAGTAAATTTTCTCTTCCATATTAAAAAGTATCTGGTAAAAATAATTTCTGATATTCCCTTATTGCAAATCTATCTGTCATTCCTGCAACATAATCACATATAACTATTTCCTTTGGTTCTTTCTCAATCTTTTTCTGTATATGTAATGGTAATTGTCTTGGTTCATTATAATATGCAAAAAATAATTCTTTCAAAATTCTTCCTGCCTTTTCTGTCATCCTTATAACTTTTGTGTGTGTATACATCTTCTCTTCAAGAAATCTCCTTAATTGTGCATGTTTTATCATTACCTCTTCTGAATTTTTAACAATTATTTCTGAATTTCTTACATCCTCAACAGATAAAATTTTCATTTTTTTAATATTTTTCTTTGTTTCCATAATAATATCATTTACAAGATAATTTATTAAATTCCTTATCATTATATGTCTTTTATGCCTTTCAGGCTTTTTATTAATTTCACTTATCTCTTCAATTTCACTCCATAATTCAATCTCCTTTAAGTCCTCATATTTAATAATTTCAGATTTAATTCCATCATCAAGGTCATGACATGTATAAGCAATTTCATCAGCAATATTTACTATTTGTGCTTCAATAGTTGGTGATTTATACTTTATAAATTCTGAATATTCTTCTTCTATTAAAGGCATATCATAACTTGTTGTATGTCTTATAATTCCTTCCCTTACTTCAAAAGTCAAATTCAATCCAGGAAAATCTGGGTATCTTTCTTCAAGATAATCAACTATTCTTAATCCTTGTCTATTATGTTCAAATCCAGTATATCCAAGTGATTTCATTATTTCATTTAAAACCATTTCTCCTTTGTGTCCAAATGGAGTATGTCCAAGGTCATGTGCAAGTGCTATCGCTTCAACAAGGTCTTCATTAACTTTTAATTCTCTTGCTATTGTTCTTGCTATTTGCTGGACTTCAAGAGTATGTGTTAATCTATTTCTATAATAATCACCTTCATGATATATAAAAACCTGAGTTTTATATTCAAGTCGTCTAAAAGCAGTTGAATGAATTATTCTGTCTCTGTCTCTCTGAAATGGAGTTCTAAATGGGTGTTCTTGTTCTTTATATTTTCTTCCAAGTGTTTTAAAACTAAAAACAGCATATTTTTCAAGTATTAAATTTTCTCTTTTTTCAAATTCTTCTTTTCCCAGATCATTTTTGTGGTAGGTAATTTAAAGGGTCAACGTTTATTCAATCTATAATAAT
>CAZCUO010000066.1:0-6004 GCA_964502135.1 uncultured bacterium | reverse complement strand
TGCCTTTTTCTGAATTTATTAGTTGTTTTAATGTCTGAAATCCATAAAAAAATCCCTTTTCATCTTTACTTGCAATAATTACGGAATCATTAAAAACTTCTAAAAAATATCCCTCTTCTTTAAATTCAATATCTTTAATTTTTTGTTTTATTTCCTCATAATTTAATCTTTTCCCTATAACTGCAACTTTAATTTCCTTCGGATTATAGACAAAATTTTTATTGAGATTCATTTCAAATTCATTCTTAAATTCATCTTTAATCAAAGAAATAACCCTTTTTGAAATATCATCATTTGTTAAATAAATACTTACGTCTTTTTTAATATAAAATTTCTCTTTTTTTACTTCTATTTTTTGAGGAACTGGAATAACTTTAATATCAGAAATAGAATAAAACTTATCATTTTTTTCAAGATTAAATGCCTTCAGTGACTCTACACTTGCTCTAAAATTGTCAAGCAAAACCTCAGAATACACTTCTTGGTCAGGTTTCCCTCCCCAGAAAGAGATTCTTATAACCGATATTTTTTTCCACTCATCTTTTTTATCCTTTGCAGAAAGAACAGTTGCATCTATATGTAATTCAGCATTTTCTTTATTAAGAACTATCTTATTCCAACCACTCTTTTCTATTTTATACCATATACAGAACCATTCCCTCTTACCATCATCTGTTTTATATCCAAAATATATATTTGAAGACATAATGCCAGAATTGTCAGGAACAAAGATATCAAAATAAAAAAACTTATAAGGAGAAAGGTCAATAGGAGTAGAAAAGTGCCTATCCCATAAGCATCTATCTCCTCTATTTTTAAATGATAAAGGAAGAACCATTGATGTATTTCCTTCTGTTTTATTTTCTTTATTTATTTTTACTTTCCCTGTGCCTTTCCAGTGGTCATTTGCCTCAATTTCTGAAGCATATTCAAAATCATCTATTATCAATAAATTATTTTTTTTATAGACATTTTTCTCTTCAACTTTTTCAATTCTTATATAACCAATATAAAAAATATCCCCTTTTTTCAAATTACCAATATAAAAAGAGGGCATTCGGACATTACCTTCATCTTTATCAGATGTAAAAGAATAATTTATCTCTTGCCAATCTTCTGTCAATGTAAAAGTTTTACTACTGCCTTCTCCTAATGAACTAAAAGGTGGTCTATTTATTAAACAGGAACTTCTTATATTCTCTTTACTTGATGACTTACATAGAAATGTTATTCTGTATCTTTCTCCTTTTTTAACATATGGATAATTAAACCATACCTGTATATCAGAAGGAAGAAGTTGACCTGACTGCTCTAAAATCTCTATCTTCAAGGCACCTTGCCCGTATTTATGAGTTATGTTTCTATCTAAATCTATACTTATCTTTCCTCCTGATGAACTATTAACCCAAAAACTAAAATTCTTTGTATCTCTATCAAATCTATGTTCTTGTAATACAGTTGATGAATAACAAAACGAAAAAATTAAAAAAATTAACATTATCGTTTTTTTCATCTTTCCCCTCCAGGTTATTTAAAAATCCACAAGGACACCATTTATATATCCTTTTATAAAACCAACTTCTTGTAATCTCCCTTTATTACATCCTTCCACATGTCCATCTGCAAAACAAACATTTGCAATTTGTAAATGCCTTAAGTCCATTCCATTATATCCATCAGACGCTTGTGCATCCTTTGTAATGAAGTACAATTGTTTCATTGATGAATCAAGAGAATCACCATATAACCAGAAATTTGAAGAATTTTCAAATTTATGAGTAACAAAATAATACCACCAGCATCCAGGAGTTGATATAACCTTTATATACATATCGCTTGGTAAATTGTATAGCCAAGGTGCTCTTATTCCATATGTTCTTCCATAACTACCAGGTGTCCATTTTTTTGGAGGAGCGCTTGGACAGACAGGAACATTCCCTGGCTTTAAATAGTTTAAAGTAAGTATCTGATTCCATCTTATAACATTTGCAGGTGCAGGAACAGTTGCATGGACAAATATATATCCTTCATAGTCCTGTGCATACATTAAAGTAACAAGTCCAATTTGCTTTAAATTATTTATACAGGTTGCCTGTCTTGCTTTTTCCCTTGCTTTTGATAGTGCTGGTAAAAGCATGGCAGCCAAAATAGCAATTATGGCTACCACTACCAAAAGTTCTATAAGAGTAAACCCAATTTTTCTATTTTTTCTTTTCATTTTTATTTACCTCCTTTCCTTTTATTTTTTTTCTTTTATCTTTTATTTTTTAACCCTCATATTACATCACCTCCTTTAATAAATTTTTTATATATTCAAAATCATCTATTGTTCCTTCTTCTACATCTTTTGGCTCTTCATATTCAAGTCCTAAATAGCCAGTATAATAAGGCAATAATTTCTCAAATATTTTTTTATAATCAATTACTCCTTCAGATAATCTACAATATTTTGGTTTTCCATTTTCATACCTTACACTTTTAAAATGGGTAAATCCGATATATGGAAGAATAAAATCAATTGCTTTAATAGGGTCTTCTCCAAAATATAGGAAATTTGCAGGGTCATAGTTAATTTTTACATTTTCCATCCCTACTTCTTCTATAAGTTTTTTACATTTTTCTGCTCTTGTCATAAGTCCTCCATGATTTTCTACTATAACTATTTGATTATATTTTTCTGCAATCTCTCCTATTTCTTTTAGCATCTTTACAACCTTCTTAAATGACTCATCACTATCTTCCCACATATCACATACTCGGATATATTTAACACCAAGTAATGAAGCAAGTGGTATCTCTTTTTTGTAATTATTTGTTATTGCAATTTCAATGAACTTAATCCCTTTTTCTTCACCTATATTTTTTTTCTTTTCTATTTCATCTTTTTCTGCCTTAAATGTAAGTGGAAGGACTTCTGGATTACCAAACTGGGCACATATATCGGTTATTCCAATCTTTTTCATAAAATCACAGTAATTTTCAAAATCCCAAAATCTAAATCCCCATGGAGAACTTGTAAATTTCATTTATCCCTCCCATGTTTACTTTTTTAAAATTTAAAGGTAAAATGAAAGAAATGAAACTTGATAAAACGTAAAGAAAAGAACTTGGGAAAGCTTTGTACGATATTGGAAAATTGTCATTTTCTGGTTTAATTTTAGGGCAATTGATTGGTAAAGAAATAATTGTAAGAACTTTTTTATTTGGCTTAATATTCTTTATTATTTGTTTTTCTATAGGAACTATTTTATTAAAGGAGGGATAGAAATGATAGGACTTGATTTTCTTTTTATAGGAGCCACTATATTTGTTTTGATAATTGGAGGTATTGCAATTCATTCTATGAAACAGGAAAAGAAGAGCAAATAAATTTTCTCTTCCCATCAATCCTCCCACTTAAATAAAATCTTCAAAATATCATATTTATTTTTATTAACCTCCTCATATGCCTTCTGTGCTTCATCAAAATAATACTCCTTTGTCCACAATCCTTTTGCATCAAATTTGCCTTCTGATATTAATTTTAAAATTTCCTCCTTGTCACCAGGTTTTAAAGCAATAGAAGCAGATACCTTTAAATCACTGCAATTCCATCTTGCATACCTTGTTATTACTATTGGCTCTCTATATTGTCCTTGTAAGTGTATTCTTCCACCAGGTCTTACATAGTCAAAAACATCATCAACAACTTTTGGATTTCCACTTGCCTCAATAACAACATCTACTTTTTTACCATCATTCATATCAAGAAGTGTTTTTATAGGATCTGGTTTTTTAAGGTCTATTGTATATTCAGTATATTTTTTAGCGATTTTTAGTCGTGTATCATTTATATCTCCTGCTATTACCCTTCCTGCTCCGTATATCTTTAACAACTGAACTGCTGAAAGTCCAATAACTCCCATACCAATTACAAAAAAACTTTCTCCTTTATTTACTCCAACCATATCTATTCCCTTTTTTGCAACACAAGCAAGATAAGCAATTACTGCTTCTTGGTAACTTACATTATCTGGAATTTTTGCTGGTCTATCCATTAAAGCAGGGCTTGTTTTTGGATTTTTTATTGCATACTCACATTGACCACCCCAGGCAGCCATATAATCAGGATAATATCTTACTTCATTTGCCATTACCCTATCTCCTACCTTTAATGTTTCTCCTAAATTTGTCTTAAAAGCATTTTTACCAACATAAACTACCTCACCCACCTCTTCATAACCTGGAACACATGGATACCAAACACCTTCCCAATTTGCTTTTCCATTAAAAACAGCCATCTCTGTTCCCATAGATATTCCACTATATTTTGTCTTTACCACTATTGTCTCTTCATCTACTTCTGCTAATCTTATATTTCTTATCTCTGATTCTCCTGGTCTTTTTATTATTATTGCTTTTGCCTTTTCATACATTTTAAACCTCCATAAAATTTAAATCTGGTTTTAAAAATACATTTTTTATTTTTTTATTTTCCCCTTCAATTTTATTAAGCAATATTTCTCCTGCAATTTCTCCCATCTTTTGTGCCTTTTGTTCAACATATGGAATTGGCTTTTTAATAATTGAATGAAAATGATTTTTCTGTATTTCTGGAAAATTCAGGTCAACAGGGTCAAAACCAATAAGTTTTATATCATCAGGTATTTTCATATTTTTCTCAAAAAGAAACTTAAATAATTTATTTGAATAAATGAATGACTCTAAAAATATTCCATCTGGTTTTATTTCTTCAATAATTTCTTTCAATTCTCTATAATCAATGATATCAAACCTATTTATTATAAGTTTTTCTTCAGGTTCTATTTTGTTGTTTTTAAGTGCATTTATATATCCATTGAATCTTTCTTTTAGTGCTTCTAATCTCTTACTTGAACCTAAATACATAATTCTTTTACATCCATTTTTTATAAGATAATTAACTGCTTTGTATGCACCAAAAAAATTATCACTTACTACAAAGTCAATATTTAATTCTGGAATGTAATTATCAACAAATACAATAGGTATTTCTGTTTCTTTTATTAATTCTTTAACTTTTGGGTCATCTGTATTTGGCCCAATTATAATTCCATCAACATTTCTTCTTATTAGAATTTTAATTGCATCCATTTCTCTTTCTCCTAAATTTGAGTTGGATATAAGAGAAAGATAGTTTTTTGTTGCAAGTATTTTTTCAATCCCTGAGAGTATATCCAAACTATATTTTCTTGTAAGGTCACCAAGTATAACTCCTATTGTATATGTCTTTTTTGTCTTCAGTTGTAGTCCAAGGAAATTTGGTTGATAATTTTCTTCTTTTAATTTTTTTTCTATTTTTTTTGCAAGTTTTTCACTTATTCTTTTCTTTTTCCATTTCCCATTATAAACATATGAAACTGCAGATATACTTACTCCTAATTCTTCTGCTATCTCTTTAAGTGTCTTCATTTTTTTCTCCTGTAGATATGTTGCCACATAAAATTATTTTTGTCAAGATTTCAATCGTTTAAGCAAAATTTTAAAAGTGAGAAAAATAACTTTGTTATTAAATAAGTAATTAAGAAACTTAACTTATTTTTTTTCCCTTATATAGCGCAATTTTGTTGTAAGTAGAAGGGGGCATCCCAACTATTTTTTTAAAAGCCCTATTAAAAAGAGAGAAATTTGAAAAACCAACTTTTTCTGCGACTACATACATTTTTATATAAGGTTGATTCTCAATTATAAATTTTGCCTCTGCTATTCTCCTCTGTAATAAATATTGTTTTATACTTAATCCCAAATTCTGTTTAAAAGTATGAGAAAGATGGCTTATAGAAATCTGGAGGTCATTTGCCATTTTTTGAACAGAGAAATCGTTTCTGAAATATTTTTCTATATAATCAACAATTTTTTTAACAAGAGGCTTCATAATATTTTTTTGTTTTTTTTCTTTCCCAAGTCTTTTTATTAAGAAAATAAGGGTTTTTAATTGTAACTTTACTATTTCATTCCAGTAAATATTTTTTCTTTCTTTTTCTCT
>CAZCUO010000065.1:0-5206 GCA_964502135.1 uncultured bacterium | reverse complement strand
TTTTCAATATAAAAGAATTTCTTGAATAATTTTGAATCAAGATTTTAAAACCAATTAATTATTTCAAAAAGAAATATAATCATGCCTAAGATATCTTTAATAATTCCAGCATATAATGAGGAGAAAAGAATCAGAGAAACAATAAAAGGAGCAAAAGATGTTCTTTCTAAACTAGGAATAAAGGATTTTGAAATAATTGTTGTTGATGATGGTTCTACAGATAAAACATTTGAAGAAGCAAAAAAAGAGAATGTTATTGTTGTTGGATATAAGAAAAATAAGGGGAAGGGATATGCAATAAAATATGGTTCAAAGTTTGCATCAAAAGATTTAATAACATTCTTAGATGCAGATTCTGAGATAAACCCCAAACAAATAAAAATATTATTAGATTATATGGAAAAACACAATGCAGATTTTGTTATAGGAAGCAAGAGACATAAGCTTTCTAAGATAGAGTATTATCCTTTAATAAGAAAGATATTAAGTATTTCTTATAACATTATTGTAAGGCTTCTTTTTCATTTCAATGTTAAAGACACGCAAGCAGGAATAAAATTGGTTAAAGCAGATGCCCTTAAAAAAATCTTGCCTTATATGAGAGTAAAAAGATTTGCCTTTGATGTAGAGCTTCTTGCATATGCAAAAAAATTTAATTATAAGATTGTTGAAGCTCCTATAATATTAAAATTTTCTAAAAGAGGAATAGGAAGGGTCAAACTAAAAACAATATTAAACATATTTTTCGATACAATGGCAATAGCTTATAGATTTTATATCCTTCAATTCTATTCAAGCATTTTGAAAAATACTCTTCTTTTTCTTTCAATCTTTTTAATTTTAATTCTTGTGTATAAGAAATTTTTCAATCCATATATTTTTCCTTTTGCAGAATTAAAGATAATTATTATATTGCTTTTTATAATAGTTTTAATATTAGTTTTAGGTTTACCTTATGATTATTTTTCAAAAAGATTTGATTAGAAAGTGAAAATATGAAAATTTTAATCTTCAATTGGCGTGACATAAAAAATCCTGAAGCAGGAGGAGCTGAAGTTTTTACCCATGAAAATGCAAAAAGATGGGTTAAGAAAGGAAATGAAGTTACTTTATTTACTTCTGAATTTAAAAATTGCAAAAAAGAAGAATTTGTTGATGGAGTTAGAATAATTAGGGCAGGAGGAAAAATTTCTGTCTATAAAAAAGCAAAAGAATATTACAAGAAACAATTTTCAAAAGAAGGCTTTGATATTATTATTGATGAAATAAATACATTGCCATTTTTCGCCCCAAAATTTGTTAAAAAAGAAAAAATAATTGCTTTAATCCATCAATTAGCAAGGGAATATTGGTTTTATGAAACAATGTTTCCAATAAATTTAATTGGCCATTATTTTCTTGAAAAAAATTGGTTAAAAAATTATACCAATATCCCAACGATTACTGTTTCCGAATCTACGAAAAAAGATTTGGTCAATTTGGGATTTAAAAAAATTTATGTAGTATCAGAAGGAATATCGTTCGAACCATTAAAAAAATATCCTAAGAAAGAAAAGGAACCGACAATAATTTATGTAGGAAGATTAAAAAGAGCAAAAAGGCCCGATCATGTTATAAAAGCATTTGATATTGTTAAAAAAGAAATAAAAGATGCAAAAATTTGGGTTGTAGGAGATGGTTATCTAAGAGAAAAATTAGAAAATACAAATAACAAAAAAATAAAATTTTTTGGTCGTGTTTCTGAAAAAGAAAAAATTAAATTGTTATCAAAAGCTTGGGTTCTAGTTAATCCTTCTGTAAGAGAAGGATGGGGAATAAATATTATAGAAGCAAATGCATGCTTTACCCCATGCATCGCTTATGATGTTCCTGGATTAAGAGATTCTATTATTAACAAAAAAACAGGATTACTGGTTAAAGAAAACGGAAATGTAAAAAAACTTGCTGAAGCCATTATTAAAATTTTAGAAGATGAAAAGTTAAGATTAAAATTAAGCAAGAATGCATTAAAGCATTCCAAAAAATTTAGTTGGGATAAATCTGCAAAAGAATTTTTGAAGATTATTGAGGTTATAATGAATGAAAAATAAACCTTTAGTTTCTGTTGTAATACCATCTTTAGAAAGAACATTAAAAATATTTATTATCTGCTTATTTTTTGCTAATTATTAAAGAAAAATATCAAATAAAGCTATTTAAATAATTTTTATTCTAAATTAATCATTAGTGATCCAAATGGCAGAATTTGTTGTAACAATACCAAAGGAATTTGAAGAAGATTTTAAAAAAATAGATCCACTTCTATTGCAGATCTCAGTACAAAAGTTAATTAAAGAAAAACTTGAAGATTTTGTTAGAGTAGAAAAAATAATTTCTAAGAGCAAATTAAAAGAAAAAGATGCATTAGAATTGGGTAAAAAGGTGAATAAGTCTCTATCAAAAAGATATGAAAAATTAAGGTAATCTAAAATGTTTCTCGTAGTAGATGCAAATGTGTTTTTTTCAGCTCTTGTTTCCAAAGGTAAGACTTTTAGGATTATCTCTATTAACAGTCTTATTAACTTGTTCAACTTAGTTGCTCCAGAATTTTTGAAAGAAGAGTTGGAAGAACATAAAGACGAGTTGATGAAAAAATCAAAACTTTCTGCTTCAGAGATTAAAGAAATTTTCAAAAGTGGCTATATGGTCAAACGATATTGGACTCAAAAAGGCGTTAAAAGATAAGTTAGATGTTTTTTCCAATAACGAAGTTTTTTCAATTCTTTTTAGCAGAAAATTATAGATTTATTCTTTGAAGATGAAAGATTGAAATTAAGCACTTTCATAATTTAAAAGTCATTTCAAATATAAACCACAGGAATGAATTTCACCTTTGTATTTCGAATACTTTTTTCTCCCCAAAGATCTCTTGTAAAAACTATTGCATATTTTGGAGAATAAGATGATATAAAGCTATGCAAGCTTCTTGAGATTTTTGGTTTTTTCATCTTTTGGAATTTAACCTCTATAGGAATAACTTTTTTTGCGTCACTAAGAACAAAATCAACCTCAGCTTTTGCAGTTGTTCTCCAGAAATTTATTGATATATTTTCAGATTTCGTCCTAATTTCATTCATTACGAAATTTTCAACCAATTTTCCAGCATCTTGCCTAAGATTAAAATCAGTAAAATTGTTTATTGCATAATTTCTTATCCCATAATCTATAAAATATACCTTTGGATTTTTTCTTAATTCAGTAACCAAATTTTTGTGAAAAGGTTTTAAAAGTTTTATAACATAAGTCTCTTCTAATACGTCAAGCAAATAGATTATATCCTTAAAATATGTATCACAAACATTTGCTAAAGTTTCATAAGTAATTAAATCCCCTATTAATGAAGATAAAGCAGATACTAGTTTTCTGAACTTTGCTGTATCTGTTATATGCAAAAATGAGATAATATCTTTTTCTAAGTATGTGTTGAAAATGTTTTTTAAAATGATCATCTTTTCCTCTTTATTATTTGATTTTACTACTTCAGGATATCCCCCAAATGTTAGGTATTCTTCTAATAATCTTAACAAATCTTTGATAAATATGTCATTTTCAGGGACTTCAAAATCTATCTCATTGAAAATAAAATTTCTCACTTTTTCTGTTTTTTCTTTATATATTCTAAATAAACTTTCATCTTTTACCTTAACAAACTCATAAAAATTTAATGGATATAGCTCAAAGGAAAAGATTCTTCCAACCAAAAATTTTGCAGTTGAAGAAATAATTTCCATTGAAGAAGATCCTGTTATAATTAATTTAATGTTTTTATAAGTGTCGTAAATGAATTTTAGATTTTTTCCTAAATCTTTGGAAAGATGAGCCTCATCTATAAGGAAATAATATTTCTTGTTTTCATCTTTAATGAAAAACTTTATAAAATCCTTAACATTTTCGTCAAACTTTTCCAATATTTCTCTATCTTCAAATGTAATATAGATCACATTTTCTTTTTCTATGCCCTTTTCTTTTATTAACCACTCTTTCAGCATTTCAAGAAGGGTTGTTTTTCCTGATTGTCTAGGCCCTTTAATAGCAATAATTTCCCTTCTATCTATCCATTTTTTAATTTCTTCTAATAGATTTCTTTCAAAATATTTCATAATAATGCTATTAAAATTAAAAACATTTAAATTTTTCTATTGTATTTTGAGAATGTAATTTTTAAAATCACAACGAATAACACAACAAAAATCTTTTGAAGCCGTAAAATTTTAGAAGATGAAAAGTTAAGATTAAAATTAGGTAAGAATATACTAAAAATGTATTAATTATTCCAAAAGTGTGGTAAATGAAGAATAAACCTTTAGTTTCTGTTGTAATACCAACATATAATTCAGAAAAAACTTTGAAAAAATGCTTAGAATCTATAAAAAGACAAACTTATAAGAATATTGAAATTATTGTTGTTGATAAATTTTCTAAGGATAGAACAGTTGAAATTGCTAAAAAATTTGGAGCAAAAATTATTATCGAAGATTTAGAGAGGACAGTTGCTAGAAATCGCGGTATAAGAGAAGCGAAAGGAAAATATCTTTTGTCAATAGATTCTGATATGGAATTAACCCCCGAAGTTATTGAAGAATGCTTAGGTATTATTAACAGCAATAAGAATATAGGTGGAGTAATAATACCAGAAAAATCTATTGGTAATTCTTTTTGGGCTAAAGTTAGAGATTTTGAAAGAAGCTTTTATTCAAATACTCCGATAGAATCTGCAAGATTTTTTAGAATGAATTTAGTAAAAAAGGTTAAAGGATATGATGAAGATATAATATTTTTTGAGGAGTCGACTTTACCTCAAAAAATAAAAAAATTAGGATATAATGTTGAAACTAGGATAAATTCTATAATACTACATAATGAAGAAAATTTTTCTCTTTGGAAATGGTTAAAAAAGAAATATTATTATGGAAAAACAGCACATGTTTATATGAAAAAATACAAAAAGTATGCTAATGAGAAAGTTAATTTGTTCTACAGGTTTGGTTTATTTTTAAAAAACAAAAAATTTTACTCCAAACCTTTATTAGCTTTCGGAGTTATTATTTTAAAAGTGTTAGAATATTTTTCAGCAGGATTAGGATTTTTGATGAGTAAGGTGAGGGAATGAAAGAGGATTTCCAAATGAAAACACATAGATTTGATAAAGTCTGTGTTATTGGTCTAG
>CAZCUO010000064.1:0-5587 GCA_964502135.1 uncultured bacterium | reverse complement strand
CTTTAATTTTTATTTTACTACACATTTTTTATTTTGTCAAGTTTTTTTGTTTTTATGGATTTACCTTAACTTAATACTTTATAAAATTCTATTGAATCTCCTGCATTTCTATCCCTGTTATTCCTGATGCAAAAATTCCTTTGACTTGTCCTGTTTTTTTATCTATTCTATATATTTTTTTTACATTTGGATGAACATTTGAAACAAGTATTTCATTTTCAAGTACAAGAATACCATAAAATCCCCATTTTTCATTAAGTGATGGGTCAATTGAAATTGTTAAAATTTTACTCTCATTAGTTTCTGGAGAAAAAATAGTTAATTTCCCTGGTAGATTAGTATCAACTGAAATTAAATTTTTATCATCGTATAAACCAATCCCTCTATTATTACCTGCTATTCCTGAGATCTTCCCAATCCTTTTCCCTTTATTTTTTTCAACTTCCGCTATAATTTCTTCTTCAGAAAATAAATCTTTTATTTCTTCTGGAACTTTTTTTGAAAATACGATGGGATAAAAACTTATTTCACCTGAATGATAGGGATAACCACTAATCCATAATTTATCCTTAAAAATTACTGCATCATATATAAATGCTTTCCCTTCTTTTAATATTTCATAATTACCAGACGGGTCTCTCAAATATATATCAGAAATACATTTAAAATCTTTGGAGAAAATTGCAACCTTAATGGCATCTTTTTCAGGTTCAATATACAATAAAATAAATTCCTCATCTTTTTTAAGTAATTTTTTAACAGATTTTGCTTTAATTTCTGTTTTTATCTTATAAAAATCTTCGGGTGTTTTAAAAACTTTAAAGATCACAAACCCATCTTCTATTTTAGATGTTATTAACCCTATATCTTTTATCCATACCATAGGTGCTGAACCAGAAAATTTTTTAATTTCCACTCCCATATTATTAAAGATATAAAAATTCTTATCATCTCTTATTAAAATCTGTCCGGGTTGAAATGGCTGGGAAAATGCAAAGGTTATGAAAAGGAAAAGAGAAATAAAAATAAGTTTTTTCATATCACCCTCCATTTAATAAGTCCTTCTTAGCAATCTCATAAATTGGGTCATTAGTTTTCTTTAAATATTCAACCAATTCTTTTTTTAATTCATTAATTTCTGGAATGTTTAATTTTTCTAAACTTTTTGTCTCAAAAGGGTCGTTTTCCATATCATATATTTCACAATCTCCAAAAGGAGAATATATAAATTTAAATTTTTTGTTTCTAATTCCTCTTAAAGTATAAAATAACTTACCATCACTATTCCATTGAAAGAGTATATTTTCTCTCCAGTGATTTACTTTATTTTCTATAAGAGGGAGCAAAGATTTTCCATCTAAATATTCAGGCAGTTTTATATTACATATATCAAGAATAGTAGGAAGTATATCAACTGTACTAACAAAATTATTTATTTCCTTTTTTTGAAAATTCTCACCATAAAAAATAAAAAGAGGCACTTTTAAAGCATCATCACATAATATTGGACCACCATGATATACAATACCAAAATTTCCTATCATGCTTCCATGGTCAGATGTAAATATAATCAATGTATTGGAAATCATGTTCAAATTTTCAATTTTTTCAATTATCCATCCAAAAACTTCATCAATCATTTCAAGAAATCCTAAATAATGAATAATTAATATTTTAAGATCAGTTTCACTTAAATCTCCCTCAAAATTTGTTATTTTTTTCCACAATTTGTAATAATTTGGTTTTTCCTCTAATTTTAAGTCCCAATTGGAAGGGAGTTTTATATGTTGGTTTTTATGTATTTCATCAAAAGGATATGTAATTTTACAAGGAGGATGAGGTCCATCAAAACTGCAATATACAAACCAAGGAGATTTCTGTTTTGAAAATTTTTCTATAATTTTTATTGTATTTTTTGCATAAACCGCATCTCTTGTATATTCAATATTGTAAGGCAATCGTCCACAATATTTAAATGTTTTTTCAGGTATTGTCTCTTCTTTATATCCAATTTTTTTAAGATTTTCTGAAAATTTAAAATAGGGAATAGTTAGGTCAATATCATAATTTTTGTCATTTCCATTTCCTTGTCCTGTTTTTCCTGTTAAATATCCTATTTTCTTTAAAAAGTAAGGCAATGGCTTTAAATTTTTATTTATATTAAAATTAAAACCATCGGCAATATTGTTCCCAATTATTCCATGTTTATGAGGAAAAACACCAGTATCAATTGATGTCTGAGAAGGATGGGAAATTGTAGAAACTGAATAACAGTTGGTAAATGAGACACTATTTTCCATTAACTTTCTTAAATTTCTAACTCTCAAAATATTTTCAAAATATGGTCTTCCTTGTGCACCATCAAGTCGTATAAGCAAAATATTAGGTTTTCTCATTGGTTTAATAAAGCAGTAATAGAAATAATTATAAGTGTCCCATCTTTTTCAGGAACTGATTTTAAAATTATCTTTTCTATTTTTTTCTCTGGTTCCGGATTTATCCACTGAAGGGTATAGATATATCTTGTTCCTTCCGGTGAAACAACAGGAACATATTTTGCATTTTCTTTTTCTATCTGTCCGTATGTTGGCCACCAATCACATATATTGGATTTTGAATCATATTGAGGAACCGGGTCATCTGCTATTATCTCAATAAATTTTCTGTTTCCATCTTCATAACAAAATTCGTATTCTCCTATTTTCCCTATCTCTTTTATCCATCCACAACCATGTAAGAAATATAATGCTTTTACTTTTTCATTCAATGGAATTTCTATCTTTTCAGGATAATTTTTTAATTTTTTACTTTTAAGAGCAATTGCAGAAAAATTATTATTTATATCCTGATTTATTATTTCAAATGGAATGCCATGGATATTTTGAGTCCCTTCAGGTAATATTAAACTTCCTGCCCCAATAAAGGAATCCTTCCCTTTTAATGCTCTGTTTGCATATTTCTTTATATCAATAGATTTAAATTTCTTTTCTTTTAAGTTTTCAAGAAAAGGATAAGGTCTCTCCCAGATTTTTTTTACATCTAATGTAAAAAATCTTTTTCTGTAATCTTCAGGTGAAAAATTTAATTTTATTTTCGGCCACTTATTTTTTGTTTTTAAAGGACTGGTTTTCTTAAATGAAAAATCGTAATCATTCGGATTGACAAATTCTGGGTCTGCAAAAATAGAATCAAGGTCTCCTCCTGTTAAATTTTGCCATTCAGAAAAAGTAACTATTGAAGAACCAATTTTGAAACAATTTTTATTTTCATAATTATAATAAAGGTTTTTACTTAAAGAAAGTGTACTAAAGAAAAATTCCCATGGTTGAGTATCTATTAAAATCTGATTTTTCTTTGTCCCGACTATAACATTATTTGAAAATTTCCATCCCTCTGGTTTTATTCTATGCTCCTTCTGTGTTTCAAAGTTTTTTAAAACTATTTCTTTACCGCCCATAAATTGTATCTGACTTCTTTCATTCCCATATATTATGTTATTTTCAAGAGATACATTTGCAGAATTTGATAGAATGCCATAACTTTTATTAAAACAGATTTTACTATTTTTTATTGTAATTGGTCCTTGATTTGCTTCAATAAAAATACCATCTGTTAAATTATCACACCAAAAAGCATTATCAACTATTATATCTTCACAATCACTATCAAACCAAAAACCCCTTGTCTGATTTTGAAAAGATTTATGATTTTTAAATAATCCATTATGAATATGAAGGGCTTTTACACCTCCAACTGCCCAACCTAAAAAATTTCCTCTTACTCCTCTCCAGTTATTATAAGAGGTCTCATTATCTTCAAATAGTATATTTCTACATTTCCAGGCACCCATTCCCACTGCACCATTATAATTAGCAATACATCTCCTTGCAACTACATTATTACAGGCAGAAAATCCAAATCCACCCCAGTTATTCCACAAAAACTGGCAATCTTCAAAAATTATATTCTGAGAATTCACAACATTAACTGCAGCTCCCTGAACAGGTGTATTATCATGCATAAAAATAAGGTTTCTTACAATTACATTTTTTCTACCATTTATTCTCATTAATCCCTTACGAACAGAAACTTCAATTTCTGCTTTTTTAATATCTATATCTGATGGTAACCATATATAAACCGTCTCTTTCTCTTCAGATACATAAAAACTTCCTTCTTTAAGTTCAACTGGAGAAAGAACTTGTTCAAGCATTTTTCCATTAACAAATATCATCTCTCTTCTTCTAACTATATCTTCTAAAGTAACAAATTGTTCCCAGTTAGGTGGATAAGGAGCAAGTCCCCATTTAAATTCCCATTTATGTGTATAGATATTTGTTTCTTTATGTCTTTGCCAGTCAGTCCATATATCAGACCCCTTTATTATTGTTTTGCTCTTTTTATCGCCTTCTATAATTATTGGAGCATCAGTTTGTTTATTCCCTCTAAATGGTAGTTCAATACTTTCTCTATAGACCCCTTTTTTAATTATAACTTTAACACCAATCCCTTTACTATTATTTTCTTCAACTTTTTGAATTGCTTGTTTTATTGTTCTTAAGGGTAATTCTTCTGTCCCCGGGTTTTCATCAGATGATTTTGGGTTTTCATTGTCAACATAAATTATTTTTTCTACTTTGCTTTCATCTATTTTGACTTCAAATGCTTCAAATTCTGCAAAAGAAAAAGTCACAAAAATGAAAAACCATACTACTAAAAACTTCTTTAGCATTTTTGTCTCCTTTTTATGGGTTATAAGTTCCTTTACTTATATATCCTTCCCATTTTAATCTATTGAAACCAAGAATTGGATTATATAATGCTTCTACATGTCCATCTAAAAACAAATAATTATCAGTGCCCTTCTGTCCCCCTAAATGTAAAAGGGCTCTTGGGTCATCTGGTTGTATCCCATATGGTTCTTTTATTTTCCAGTCCTTTATTGGATAACCTGCAGGTGACCAATTATATATATTGTCATGTATACCACCTAAAAGTTCACCCCATGTTTTTGCATCACCACAATATATTATAGAGGATGGGTTTTTTATTTGAGATATCTTTACACTTGGTGGTCTCAGTCCAATTTCATTATAAAGAGACATATAAAAATTTATTGCATAGTTTATTGCACAATGTGATTCATAATAAGTAGAACCAGGGGGATTTGTTCTATTTTTCCAAAAAGCATCTCTTTTTCTCTGTCTCCAACTACTTGGGCAAAAAAGTTTTGTTGTCCCTCTACCTGTTTTAACTACATTAGGAGCGATATAAACAGCCAGTGGAGAATGAGGATATCCGAAAAAACTTCCGGCAGCTCCAGCACCTCCACCACCAAAAGTCGGTATATATTCATCATAATCTCCTATATACATAAAAACTGCTTTTCCTATTTCTTTTAAATTATTCATACATAAACTCATTCTTGCTCTTTCTCTTGCTTTACTTAATGCAGGTAGAAGCATAGCAGCCAAAATAGCAATTATTGCCACCACCACAAGAAGTTCTATTAATGTGAAGCCATCTCTTTTATTTTTTATTCTCATTTTTATTCACCTCCTTTCTTTTATCATTTTTTATTTTACTA
>CAZCUO010000063.1:0-17118 GCA_964502135.1 uncultured bacterium | reverse complement strand
ACAGGAAAGAGAAAAAATTGTTATTACAGAAGAAAAACCACAAGTTATTGAAAGAAAAAAAGGAATTTTTGGTAAAAGAACAAAACATGAAAAATTAGTAAAAACAGAAAAAACAGTTGAAGAAAAGGAACCTATTGAAAGAGGGAAAAAATTTTCTTTATTTGGTAAGAAAAAGTAGCAAATTTACTCCATAAAACTCTCAAAAAGGAGAAAAAAATGAAATGTGGAGTTCAATTATATACATTAAGAGATTACTGTAAGTCAGTTGAAGCAACTACCAGCACTTTCAGAAAAATTAGGGATATTGGTTATAAATATGTTCAGATTTCTGCGGTAAGTGAACCCAAAGATGTAAAAGAACTAAAAAAAATACTTGATGATGTTGGATTAATCGCAGTTTCTACTCATACAAGTTATGAAAGAATAACTAAAGAAACGGAAAAAGTAATTGAAGAGCATAAAATTCTCGGTTGTGAAGCGATTTTCTGTCCTGGTTTACCAATTGAATTACATAATAAAGAGGGATATTTAAAGGCTGCTAATGAATTTAATAGAATAATAGAAAAAATTAAAGAAAATGGGCTTATACTTGGCTATCATAATCATGGAATTGAATTTGAAAAGTACAATGGAAAGATTGGACTTGAAATTTTACTTGAAAATTGTCCAGAACTTGAAGTAGAAATTGATACCTATTGGGTTCAATATGGAGGAGGTGATCCTGCATACTGGATTGAAAAATATAAAGGAAGAGTGAGTCAGGTTCATTTTAAGGATATGGGAATAATAAAAAATCAACAAGTTATGCCACCTATTGGAGATGGAAATTTAAATTGGGAAAGGATAATAAAGGCATGTAAAAAGGCAAAAGTAAAATATGTTCTTGTAGAAATGGATAGTCCTACAATTGACCCATTTGAAGCATTGAAGAAAAGTTTGGAAAATCTAAAAAATTTTGGAATTAAGACCTAAATTTAATTGCTGAATTTATAAAAGCAGAAAATAATGGATGTGGCTTAAATGGTTTTGATTTAAATTCTGGATGAAATTGAACTGCAACAAAAAAAGGATGTTCTTTCAATTCTATAATTTCAACAAGGTCTTTTTCAGGATATATTCCTGCAATTACAATACCATTTTTTTCAAATAATTCTCTATATCTATTATTGAATTCATATCTATGTCTGTGCCTTTCATAAATTTTTGTCTTTTTATACGCTCTATATGATATTGTTCCTTTTTTCAAAATACATGGATAGGCGCCTAATCGCATCGTTCCACCTTTTTCTTTTATTCTTCTTTGTTCAGGGAGTAAACAGATAACAGGATTTTTTGTTTTTGGATTAAATTCTGTGCTTGAAGCATCAGATAGCCCACACACATTTCTTGCAAATTCAATTGTAGCACATTGCATCCCCAGACATATGCCAAAAAAAGGAATTTTATTTTCCCTTGCAAATTTTATACTTTCAATTATTCCTTCTGTCCCCCTAATACCAAAGCCCCCCGGAACTATTATTCCTGATACATTTTTTAAAAATTTTTCAGCACCATCTTTTTCAATTAACTCTGAATCTACTTTTTCAAAAATAACTCTACATTTATTTCCAATTCCTCCATGAGTTAGTGCTTCATATATTGATTTATAAGAATCTTGGAGTTTAATATATTTTCCTACAACACCAATCTTTACTTCTTTTTCTGGATGTCTAAGTATATTAACTATTCTTTCCCACTTCTTTAGATCTTTATATTTTCTTTTCTTTAAATTTAAATACTTTAAAATAATCAAGTCAAGTTTTTCTTTGGAAAATATTAAAGGAATTTCATAAATTAGGTCTGTATCAATTGCTTGAATAACTGCCTCTTTTTTAACATTACAGAATAAAGCGATTTTTTCTTTAATTTCGTCTGTTAACTGTTTTTCTGTCCTACAAAGCAATATTTTAGGTTGTATACCAATTTCTCTCAATCTACCAACACTATGTTGAGTTGGTTTTGTCTTAATTTCGTCTGCTGCTTTAATATATGGAACAAGAGTTAAATGTATATGAAGTGTATCTTCTTCAGGTAAAGTTATTTGTATCTGTCTTGTTGCTTCAAGAAAAGGTAAACTTTCAATATCTCCAACTGTTCCTCCAATTTCAGTAATTATTATATCTGCATTCTTTTTTAAAGCAAATATTCTCTCTTTTATTTCATTTGTTATATGAGGAACAACTTGAACAGTTTTTCCAAGATACTCTCCTTTCCTTTCTTTTTCAATAACAGAATAATAAATTTGGCCACTTGTAGCATTATTTTTATGAGTCATCTTTGCATTTGTGAATCTTTCATAATGCCCAAGATCAAGGTCTGTTTCTGCTCCATCATCTGTAACATATACTTCACCATGTTGAAAAGGGCTCATTGTTCCTGGGTCAACATTTATATAAGGATCAAATTTTAAAAAAGTTACTTTATATCCATGTGATTCAAGTAATGCACCAATAGAAGCAGAAGCAATACCCTTTCCAAGAGAAGAAACAACTCCTCCTGTTACAAAAATAAATTTTTTACGCATATTTTTTCCACTTCATTATTCTTTTAATATCCTCTAAACTATCTACAGAAGGTGAATCATTTTTTACTATAACTGTTTTAATTTTATATCCATTTTCTATAATTCTTAACTGTTCCAGTTTTTCAATATTTTCAAGAAATGATAAAGGTAAAGAAGCAAATTTCAATAAAAAGTTTTTTCTAAAAACATAAATTCCTATATGTTTGTAAAAAATGACTTTTCTATTTTTAATTAAATTATCCTCTGAAAAATAAATTCTCGGATAAGGTATCAATGAACGTGAGAAATATAAAGCATAATTATTCTTATCTATCACGGCCTTTACTATATTGGAATCATAAAGTTCTTCTTTTTTTCTTATCTTTGTCAATGAAGTTACTACATATTCTTTTTTATTTTTAATCAATTCAATTATTGGTTTTTCTATTGCTTCTTTGGGTATATATGGTTCATCTGCCTGAAGATTTACCACTATATCACAATCAATCTTTTTGGCAACTTCTGCAACTCTATCACTACCACTTTTACAATAGGGAGAAGTTAAAACAACTTTTGCTCCAATTTTTCTACATTCTTCTACTATTCTATCATCATCTGTTGCAATAATTATTTCAGAGAAAAACTTTTTACATAATTTTGCTCTCTCATAAACTCTCTGAAGAATTGATTTTTCATTTATTTTTAAAAGAACTTTGCCAGGTAATCTTTCTGACCCATATCTTGCTGGAATAACACAAATAATTTTTTCTTTCATTTTATCTTCTCTATATAAATATTTTTGTAATTTCCTTCAAAAAATTCAATAAATTCTTTTTGATTTGTTGTTGCTGTTCCAAGTTTCCCTACAACAATTCCTGCTGCAAAATTTGAGACAATGGCACTTTCAAGAATATTTTTACTTACAGAAAAGTACAAGGAAAAAATTCCACAGACAGTATCTCCTGCTCCTGTAACATCATAAACATCTTTTGCAACTGATGGTATATGATATATATTTTTGTTCTCATAAACAAGCATACCATTTTTACCAAGAGTAATTATTAAATTTTCACATTTTATTTTTTTAATAATTTCAATTCCAACTTTGAGAAGTTCCTCAAAATTTTTTACATTTAATTTCCCTATTCCAGTAATTGCTTCATTTTGATTAGGAGTAATACAGAAAACATTTTTATAAAAACTGAAATGATTTGGTTTTGGATCAACTATAATTTTTTTATTAAATTTTTTTAAAAAAAACATTAACTCTCCAGTTATAAAACCCTTTCCATAATCAGATATTATAATGCAATCAAAACCATCAATCATTCCTGAAATAAAATTTTTTACTTCCTTTTCCTCTTTCCTATTTAAATATTCTATCTTTTCCCTGTCTATTCTTACAAGTTGCTGTGTTTTAGCAATAATTCTTGTCTTTATAATTGTTGGTAAATCCCTTTCAATTAAAAAATAATCAATATTTTCTCTTTCAAGCAATTTTTTTAGTATCTTACCATTTTCATCACTACCAATAGAGGAAATTATAAAAACATCTCCACCCATACTTTTTATATTTAAAGATACGTTACCAGCGCCACCAAGCATAAATTTCTCATTCTTAACCTCAACAACAGGAACAGGGGCTTCAGGAGAAATTCTTTCAACTTCACCAAAAATAAAATTATCAAGTATAATATCACCAATTACGAGAATTTTTTTTGATTTAATTTTTTTAAAGTTTTCTTTAATTCTTTTTAAATTCAAAATATTTTCTATTTCAACCTTCATCTTTAAATCCAAAATATTTGATTTCCTTGTCTGCCTGTGAATAAATCAATAATAAACCATATACCTGCACATGTATAAAGACCTAAAGGAAGCCCTAAAAAGAAATATTTAAATTTATTATAAACTTGAACGCCACCATACTTTAAAATCAATTTTTTGATAAGCCAAACAACAAAAATAGAAAACCATAATTGATCCATAAGCCATACAGGACCAATAAGAAAACCAATTGGATGTAATGGCCACCATAAGAAATTCTGTCTTGCCAAAATTAATATACCCATTGTTATAAATCCAATTCCTCTACATATCCATCCAATTTTGTTGGAAGTTGTTGGATTTTTTATTATATCTGCTGCATATTTATAAGGTGCTTGAGGTCCACCAATAAAATACCAACTAGTTAAGTTTATTCCACCATATTTATAAGCAAGTTTAAGTTGTAAAATTAAAGTTGTTATTATATTTATAATTATTGCCAAAAATATTGCCCAGAAAAAAAATCTTCTATTTTTCTCTGAATTTTCTATTATTTTTAAACTCATTGAAGAACTTGCCAATGGAAAAGTTCTTAAGTCAGCAGCATAAACATAAGTTAGTGCAAGTGCAAGAATTGTAAAAGGAGTAAGATTTTTTGAACCAAACATAGAAACAATTTGGCTTGATGCAATTGTTGTAGCAACAAGTGTTGGTATTCCACCTTCACATACAATTCTTGTCAGAGTTATCCAGATTATAAATGCAAAAATTAAAAATAAAATTGAGATATACCATTTCATTCCAGAAAATGTAAGCCAGAGTATCATAAATAAAGAACCAAAAACAATCCCCCAAAAAGCACTCTTATATGATAAAATTTCATCGCTATCATCTACTTTTTTACCAATTGCACCATTCCATACATCTTTTAAATGACTTCTCCATAAAAATAAACTATAACCAACCATCATTATCATTGCTCCCATTCCAAGATGGGCAAAAATTGCTTCTCCTGCACATCCATAAATTCCAACATTTTCAGTGCTTGCAATTCCTGCAATATTAAAAAATCCTTTTACAATTTTAAACAAAAGGTTAAAAAACCAGAGAGAAAATGCAACATCAAGATTGACAAAATAAACAAAACCCATTACTGGGAAACTTATTCTAAAAGTAAGAGTTAATGTTCTTCTAAATATTGGAATGCCTTTTACGAGTTGAATTTTAGGAAAAGCAGGAAAATAAAAATTTAAAGCAACAGAAGTTCCAATTATAAACGCTATTGTAAAACCAATCCACATTAATGGATTCTTAAAGAAATCAGGTAAAATACCTTTCCCTTCTTTTACCATTTCTTTTGGCAAAATTGTTAAAGGATATACAAGTTTTTCTCTTTCTACCCATTGTTTTCTTAAAATAGAAGCAACACAAATCATAACAAAGTAAAGAACAAAAATAAAAGGAAGCCAAAATAGCAAAGGATAAATCCATACCTTCCAAGGAATTGTTTCACCTTTTGGTAATCCTTCATAAAAATATTTAACTGCTTTCTCATCAGAAACAATTAAAAATTTTTTTAAATAGGGAATAATCAAAGTATCCCATTGATTCTCCGGACTTGAATAATAAGTTGGAGCAGATATAATCGGTAATATCTGACTACCAAATCCCATTTCTGTTACAGAGGAGGCAACAAGCATCATTGAATAAATTGTAAGTAATTCCCCTGATGAAAAAGCAATTTTTCTATTTATTCTTTTAAGTATTGTATTAACTAAAAAAACAAAAAAGAAAAATATAAATATTGCACCACATGGCATATGGTCAATAGCCATATAGGAAGCGTGAACAACATCTGTTGAATAATGGTCAACAAAAGCAATCAATATTGAAAATAAAATTCCTGTAATAAAACTTCTTTTTGTAAAAAATTTATCCATTTTTACCTCCACTTAATCCTTTTTCAATAAAATAAGCAACTTTCATAATAATGTCTTCTCTAAAATATGAACTTATAATTTGTATTCCAACTGGTAAATTTGAAGAGGAAAAACCAATTGGCAAACTCATTCCAGGAAGACCTGAAAGATTAACATTTACTGTAAAAATATCTGATAAATACATCTTCAATGGATCGTCTTTTTTTTCACCAATTTTAAATGGAAGTTCTGGAGTTGTAGGAGTTATTATCACATCAACCTTTTTAAATGCATTTTCAAAATCATTTTTAATTAATGTCCTTACTTTCTGTGCTTTTAAATAATACGCCTCATAATAACCACTTGATAAAACATAAGTTCCAAGAATAATTCTCCTTTTAACCTCTTCACCAAAGCCCTCTCCTCTTGTTTTTATATACATTTCCATTAAATTTTTAAAATTATTACTTCTATAACCATATTTAACTCCATCAAATCTTGCAAGATTTGAACTTGCTTCTGCTGTTGCAATGATATAATAAGTTGCTATTCCATAGGATGTATGTGGCAGGGAAATTTCTTCTATTTTAACTCCACTATTCTGTAAAATTTTTATTACTTTATAAACTTTTTCTTTAATTTCTTCGTCAATACCTTCAATAAAATATTCTTTTGGTATGCCAATTTTGATATTTCCCAAATCATCATTTAAAAATTGAGTATAATCAGGGACATCAATATCAACACTTGTAGAATCCATTTTATCCTTACCACTTATTATTTTTAGAAGAAGTGCATTATCTCTTACATCCTTTGTTATTGGCCCAATTTGGTCAAGTGAAGATGCAAAAGCAACAAGTCCATATCTTGAAACTCTTCCATAGGTCGGTTTTGTTCCAACTACACCACAAAAAGCACTAGGTTGTCTTATTGAACCACCTGTATCTGAACCAAGAGAAGCAAAACATAAATTAGCACCTACTGCCGCAGCAGAACCACCTGATGACCCTCCCGGAACTCTTGAATAATCATAAGGATTTTTTGTTGGTCCAAATGCAGAATTTTCGGTAGAAGAACCAAAAGCAAACTCATCCATATTTGTTTTACCAATAATTATTGCACCTTCTTCTTTTAATCTTTCAATAACAGTTGCATCATAAGGTGGAATAAAATTTTGAAGAATTTTTGAAGCACATGTAGTTGGGATATCTTTTGTGCAGATATTGTCTTTTATTGAAATTGGTATTCCTTCAAGTTGTCTTAATTTTTCTCCCTTTGCTATTTTCTCATCAACTTTTTTTGCTTCTTCAATTGCTTTTTCATTTACATAAAGATATGAATGAATTTCTCTATCTTTTCTATAAATTTCTTCAATCAGTAAAGATACTACTTCACTTGGCTTAACTTCTTTTTTTTCATATAATTCTTTAAGTTGCCATATTTTCAAATTCAATAATTCCATTTATAGATACTTCCTTGGATCTGTTATTTTCCCTTCTATACAACTTGCAGCAACAACTGCAGGAGAGGCCAAGTAAATATAAGCATTTGGATTTCCCATTCTTCCTTTAAAATTCCTATTTGCAGTTGAAATCACAACATCTCCATCAGATGGTATTCCTTGATGAGTTCCAACACATGGACCACAACCTGGATTTGTTACACAAGCACCTGCCTCAATCAAGGTTTCAATATATCCCTTTTTTAAACATTCTAAATAAATTTCTCTTGAACCTGGAGTACAAATCAATCTAACTCCTTTTTTGATCTTTTTCCCTTTAAGTATTTTTGATGCTATTTCAAAATCACTAACCCTTCCATTTGTGCATGTTCCTATAAAACCTTGATTTATTTCAACACCTTCAACTTCATTTATATCACATACATTATCAACAGAGTGTGGTTTTGCTATCTGAGGAGAAAGATTAGAAATATCAAGAATAATTTCTTTTTCATAAACTGCATCTTTATCAGGAAAAACAACTTGGTAATTTTTTATACTTTTAGCATTCAAATATTCCTCTGTCTTTTCATCAAATTCCATAATTCCACATTTTGCACCAATTTCAGTGGTTAAATTACATATTGTAAATCTTTCATCCATTGATAGATAACTTATTGTTTCTCCTTTTATTTCAACTGATTTATAAACTGCTCCTTCTGCTGTAAGATTTTTAACCATAAATAAAGCAATATCTTTACCAAATATACCAAATGGAATTTTCCCTTTTATTTCAACTTTAATTGTTTCAGGAACTTTAAACCATAAAAATCCAGTTGCCATCGCAATTGCTAAATCAGTTGAACCAACACCAGTTGCCATACAATTTAATGCACCATAAGTTGGAGTATGACTATCTGCACCAAGAATTAAATCACCTGGTTTTGCCTTACCTTTTTCGGGAACAAGAACATGACATACACCTTCTCCAACCTCATATATTTCAATACCATATTTTTTTGAAAACTCCCTCATCAATTTATGTAAAGAAGAAACACCTTCATTAGGACTGGGACTATTATGGTCAATCACAAATACTATTTTTTCATTATCAAATATTTTATTTATTCCAAGATTTTCAAAACTTTTGATAACTAAAGGAGCCGTTCCATCCTGAGCCATTAAAAAGTCAACTTTTGCAAGAACAATATCTCCACTTTTTGCATCTTCTCCAGAATGGTTTGAAAGAATTTTTTCAACTATTGTTTTTCCCATTTTTAGGGCGTCATTGTCATAATAAGTCGTGCCTCTTCAGGATATTTTGCTATAAAGATTAATTCATCCTCTGTTACTGGTTTTTGTTTATGAACATTTGCATATCTTGCAAGTTCAAGTATTTTTCTTGCTTCTTCATCGTCCTTAAATTCAATCTCAAGTTTCCCATATACATTTCTCAAACCCTTAATTCCACTATATTCTCCAAGTATTATCATCCTCCCTGTTTCAACTATTTCAGGTTCTCCTCTTCCAAGTTCTTCAAAATCATAAAGTTCATAATTTCTCCTATCCTTTAATGCACCATCAACATGAATTCCAGAAGAATGAGCAAATGCATTTTTACCAACCCCTACCTGATTAATTGGTATAGGAACTTTAAAAGCATATGAAGCATAATGAGCGATTTTCCATGACATTTTAAGATTGATATTTTCATCAAGTTTATATTTTTCCATTCCTGCACCATATTTAATTGCAAGAATACAGGAGACTAAATCAGCATTACCAGCCCTTTCTCCCATTCCATTAATAGTTGTATTAATATATGCATCCACTCCTGCATCAATTGCTGCCTTGGCTCCTGCAACAGAACAAGCAACAGCCATCCCAAGGTCATTATGACAATGAAGTTCAATAGGAATTTTTGTTTTTTCTGCCAATTGATAAACTTTTTCATATATTGTAAAGGGAGTATCATATCCAAGGGTGTCACAATATCTTATTCTATCTGCACCTGCTTCCTTTGCTGCAAGAGCAAATTCAATCAAATTTTCTATTTTTGTTCTTGAAGCATCCTCTGCATTTACACCAACTGTTTCTGCTCCAAGTGCTTTTGCTGCTTTAACTGCTTCAACCATTGTCTTTACAACTCCTTTAAAATCCATCTTCCCCATAAATTTACCCATTATCATCTGTTCACTTGTAGAAATTGATAAATTTACATGTTTTAATTTTGGTACATTTTTAAAACCCTCTTCTACATCAGTTATAACTGCTCTCATCCATCCAGAAATTCTTATAGGAGACAAAACTCCTTTTTCAACAAGAATCATATTTGCATTCAAATAATTAATTTCATGTCTTGTGCATGGGAAACCTGCTTCACTTTGAAAGATTCCCATTTGATTTAAATATATATTAATCATTGTTTTTTCAAGTTTAGCAAGCCCAAGATGCGCTGTTTGAACTCCATCCCTATTTGTTACATCTATAATATAAATTTTATTATTCATATTTTACACCTCCTTTAAGTTTAAATATTCTGGTTTCTGTGCTTTATGAGGATGTTCTGGTCCCCTATATACTTTCAATTTCTTTAACATTTTTCTTCCAAGAGAATTTTTAGGTAGCATCCCCTCAACTGCAAATCTAATCACTGCTTCAGGTCTTCTTGTTAATAAAGAAATAAGTTTTTCCTCCTTTAAGTTCCCTAAATATCCTGAATGTTTATAATAAATTTTATCCTGAAGTTTTTTACCAGTTACTCTTATCTTTTCAGCATTTATTACAATTACAAAATCTCCTGTATCAACATTAGGAGTGTAAATTGGCTTATGTTTCCCCATCAAAATTTTAGCAACTTTACTTGCAAGTCGCCCAAGAATTTCTCCTGTAGCATCAACAATATACCATTTCCTTTCAATATCTTCCTTTTTTGCTATTTGAGTTTTCATCATATCTACCCCCATTTTAACTTCGTAAAAATTTATCCTCTCTTTAGAATTAATTAACTTAATTTAAACTGGGATTTTCAATAATGTTAAAATTTTACCTCAAAAAATTTTCTCTGTCAAAGTTTTCCTTTTGTGATTAATCATTTATTTAAAATAAAAGAAAAGGGTATTATTTTTTATATGGAATTAAATTTTTTGAAGGGAAACAGAAGATTTAATGAAGTTTTATATTTTTTAGAAAGTGGGGAAAGTTTTTATATAATTGGTGGAGAAATTTCTTTTTTTGCTTTTTTAATTTCTTCCATTTTTCACTCATTGGAAAAAAATCTTATAGTTATTTTGCCTAGTGAAAAAGATGCTGAAAAATTTTATTTTGATATTGTAAATTTTGTTGCTAAAGATTATATAAAATTTTTGCCCTGTCCTGACTATACAGAAGAGGGAAATAGTGAAACTAATTTTGAAAGAGTAAAAACTTTAATAGATATCGCTAACTCAGAAAATAAATTCATACTTATCTCTTATCCCTCTGCAATTGTGAAGAAAATCCCAAAATTTAAAGAATTAAAAAATAAATTATTGAAAATTGAAAAAGATTATGAATTAAGAAGGGATAATTTTCTAAATTTTTTATTCTCTTCAGGTTATGAAGAAAAAGAAATTGTTGAACTTCCTGGAGAATTTGCAAGAAGAGGAGGTGTAATTGATGTTTTTCCATTAAATTCACCATTCCCTATAAGAATAAACTTTTCTGGAAATAAAATTGAGTCAATAAGAAAATTTGAGGTATCATCACAAAAATCTTTTGAAAAAATTGAAACTTTCTTAATCTATCCTTTAAGTGAATTTTATGCAGGAGAAGAAGAAAGAGATATTTTTTCAGAAATTGAGAATAAAATTATATTTTTGATAAATCCTACAGAAATGAAATTTGAATATCTTGAAATGATTGCCAAAAAGAAAGAGTGCGTTGATTTAAATATTATTGATAGAATTAAAAAAGAGGCAGTTTTTTTGGCAAGTAAAATATCCAATGAAGCGAAGAAATTTTTATATTTTAATGTTTTAAAAACTGATGAAAGATTTAAATTCATTGGAGAAAATATTATTTGGCAGCAAAATGAAGGAGAAAAAATATTTCTTTTTTATGAAAATTTTTTAGAAATTGAGAAATTAAAGAAAATATTGAGTGAAAAGAAAATAAAATATGATTTTGAAGAAATTGCAGGAATCCTCTCATGCGGATTTTCTATTCCTGAAGAAAATATTACATTTTTAAGTTTAAATGAAATATTCTCCAAATATAAATCAAGACACCCACTTTTAAAAAAATATAAAACTGCTCCACTTTCAACTTGGACAGAAATAAAAGAAGGAGATTATGTTGTTCATATAAATGAGGGCATTGGAATATTTAAAGGAATGGAAAAAATAAATGTAAATGGAAATGAAGAAGAGTTTATTGTTATTGAATATGACAAAGGGGATAAACTTTATGTTCCAATTTCACAAATATCTATGGTTCACAAATATATTGGTTCTGATAGCCCAAAATTATCATCTCTTGGAAGTAAAACATGGAGAAAAATTAAAGAAAAGGTTAAAAATTCAATTAAGGATATCGCTTCTGAATTATATAAACTTTATGTAGAGAGAAAAAAAGAGACTGGATTTAAATTTCCACCCGACGATGAATTACAAATAGAATTTGAAAATGACTTTATATATGAAGAAACAGAAGACCAGTTAAAAGCGATAAAAGATGTAAAAAATGACATGATGAGTGAGAAAATAATGGATAGAATTGTTTGTGGTGATTCAGGTTATGGAAAAACAGAAGTTGCGATGAGGGCTTCATTTAAATGTGTTTTAAGTGGGAAACAAGTTGTAGTCCTTGTTCCTACAACAGTTCTTGCATTACAACATTATTTAACATTCAAAGAGAGATTTTCAAAATATCCTGTTATAATTGAAATGTTATCAAGATTGGTTCCCGAAAGAAAACAGAGAGAAATAATTGAAAAACTAAAAGAAGGGAAAATTGATATAATTATAGGAACACACCGTTTATTGCAGGATGATGTTATTTTTAAAGATGTTGGGCTATTGATTATTGATGAAGAGCAAAGATTTGGTGTTTTACAAAAAGAAAAAATAAAAACAAATTTTAAAAAAATTGATGTTTTAACATTAACAGCAACTCCAATCCCAAGAACTTTAAATATGGCTTTAAGTGGACTTGTGGATATTTCATTAATTGAAACACCACCTATTGGAAGATTATCTGTTGTCACCTATGTTGGTAGATATGATGAGAATATTGTAAGAGAAGCAATTTTAAGAGAGATGGATAGAAATGGGCAGGTTTTTTATTTACACAATTATATTTATGACATAGAAAAAGTAAAAGAAAGATTGAAAAGAATTGTTCCATTTGCAAGAATTGAAATTGCTCATGGAAGAATGAAACCCGATGAAATTGCAAATGTAATGCGAAAATTTGAAGATGGTAAAATTGATGTTTTAGTTGCAACCACAATTGTTGAAAATGGTCTTGATATACCAAATGCAAATACTTTAATAGTTGATAATGCTTTAAAGTATGGACTGGCAGATTTATATCAATTAAGAGGGAGGGTTGGAAGATATAAGTGGCGTGCCTATGCTTATTTTTTGATACCACAAAATTTTCCTGTAAGTAAAAAGGCAATGGAGAGATTAAAGGCAATACAAGAATTTACCAGTCCAGGCAGTGGATATAAAATTGCATTAAAAGACCTTGAAATAAGAGGAGCAGGAAATATACTTGGGAGAGAGCAGCATGGTTTTATTGAAATGGTAGGATTTAATTTATACTGTCAGTTTTGGCAAGAAATATCCGCTTATATGAAAGGAGAAGAAATTAAAGAAGAAAGGAAAGAAGTTACTTTTTCAATACCAGAAGAATTTATCAAATCTCCTTCAATGAGATTTTATCTTTACAGAGAAATATCTAAACTAAAAACAAAAGATGAAGCTGAAGCACTAATAAATGAAATTATAGATAAATTTGGTTATATTCCAGAAAGTTTAAAACAAAATATCCTTGCTTTTGTTGAAAATGTGTTATAATCTAAAAATGGAGAGAATAGTTTTTGGACCTGTCCCTTCAAGAAGATTTGGAAGAAGTTTGGGAATAAATAATATACCTTATCTTAAAAAATGTTCTTATTCCTGTATTTATTGCCAAATAGGGAAAACATACGATTTTAGAATTGAAAGACAAGAGTTTTATAAGCCAGAAGAAATAGAAAAGCAAGTAGAGGAAGTTATTGAGAGTTTGAAAGATAAAAGAATTGATTATATAAGTTTTGTTCCTGATGGAGAACCAACTCTTGATATAAATCTCGGAAAATCAATTGATAAATTAAAAAAATTTGGTATAAAAATTGCAGTTATTACAAATTCATCATTAATATGGAGGGAAGATGTGCAAGAAGATTTAAAAAAAGCAGATTGTGTCTCTTTAAAAGTTGATGCAATAAGTCAAGATATATGGAAAAAAATAAATAGACCCTGCAAAAATTTAAATTTAAATAAAATACTTGAAGGAATAAAAATATTTTCAAATGAGTTTAAAGGAGAACTTTTGACAGAGACACTCTTTATAAAAAATATTAACGACACAGACAAAGAGATAGAAAAAATAGGTAATTTTTTAAAAGAAATAAACCCAGTTATTGCATATATTGGTTATCCTACAAGACCACCTGCAGAAAAGTATGTTGAAATTCCAGATGAAAAAAAGATTGATTTTGCTTTTATTGTTTTTAAAAATAAAAAAATAAATGTGAAAATTATTGAAAAAAGAGAAGAAAAATTTGGTTATACAGGTGATTTAATAAAAGATATTTTAAGTATAATTTCTGTCCATCCTATGAGCAGAAAAGAGATAGAAGAGTTTATAAATGAAAATAAAGGGGATGTAAAAATAATAAATAGTTTAATGGAAAAAAATGAAATAGAGGAAATTGAATACAGAGACGAAAAATACTACAGAAGAAAATTTTAAAATGGATGAAAAATATGATGTTGTTATTATAGGAGGGGGACCCGCAGGAAGTTTTTCTGCAATTTTTTCATCTCAAAGAGGTAAAAAGGTATCTTTAATTGATAAAAATAATCAAATATGTAAAAAACTTCTTTTGACAGGAAAAGGCAAATGCAATTTAACAAATATGAATGAAATGAATGAAGAATATATTTCAAAATATAGAAATGGTAAATTTCTTATTAATGTTTTCCATCAGTTTTCAAATATAGACCTTTTTAATTTTTTTGAAAATAATGGATTAAAACTTAAAATTGATACAGGCAAAAGAGTATATCCAGAAAGTGAAAATGCAGAAGATGTGGTAAAAACAATAAGAAAAATTCTTGATAATAACAAAGTAAGGATTTTTTTAAAAGAGAAGGTCATTGGCATAAAAAAAGAAAAAGATTCTTTTATAATTAAAACTGATAAAAGAACTTTAATAAGTGAAAAAGTTGTTATAGCAACAGGGGGTAAAAGTTTTCCAGAAACTGGCTCTGAAGGAGATGGATTTATTTTTGCTCATAGATTTGGCCACAAAATTATAAAACCAGTTCCAGCTTTATGTGGTATTGAAATTAAGGAAGAATTTATAAAAAACTGGCAAGGTATAAATTTAAAGAATGTATGTGTGAGTGCTTTTTTAAATAATAAAAGAATTGGAGAAGAATTTGGAGAAGTTCTTTTTACACATTATGGAGTTAGTGGCCCTGCAATTTTAAATTTAAGTGGTAATATCTCTGAAAATATTAATAAAGGAGAAATAAAAATCGTAATAAATTTTAAGCCTGCTTTAAATGAGGAAATACTTGATAGGCGTCTTCAAAGAGAAATAAAAGAAAATTCCAATAAAACATTAAAAAATTTATTTAAAAATTTGCTCCCTTCAGGCATCATTGTTGAATTCTTAAAATATTCTAATATAAACCATGAAAAAAGAGTAAATCAACTAACTAAAGAAGAAAGAAAAATACTTATAAGTTCTCTTTTGAATTTCAGATTAACAGTAAAAAAACCAAGACCATTTTATGATAGTATGGTAACAAGAGGCGGAGTTTGTGTTAATGAAATAAATCCAAAGACTATGGAATCAAAAATTGTAAAAGGACTTTATTTTGCAGGAGAAGTTATAGATGTAGATGGGAAAACAGGCGGATATAATTTACAAGCATGCTTTTCAACAGGTTATGTTGCAGGGATAAATATTTAATTGTAAAATAAAAAAATTTAAAAAGGAGTAAAATGGAAAATTTAATTATTATGCATGTAAATTATATGGAACAAGGGCAATCAATAGAGGAAATTTGTGAAAAAGCGGTAAAATTTGGATTTGATGGAGTTGAGTTTAGGCGTAAAATGCAAAATATGAGTGATGACCAATATCTTGAAAAACTTGCATTTGCTGTTGAAAAATCAAAACTTAAATATGTGCTTTTTGGAAGTCCTGGACCAAATTTAATGTTGCCAGAGAAAGATAAAAGAGAAAAAGAAATAGAAGAGGCAATTAATTTTTATAGAAAAGCAGCAAAATATTTTAGATTAACAGTTTGCAATACAATGACAGGTCCTTTAATTAATCCTTCATATCCATATTCACAATATGAAAAACATGGTTCAAATTATGCAAATGAAAACCATTGGAAGTGGGCTATTGAAGGATTTAAAATTCTTGGAGACATTGCAGAAGAACTTGGTTTTTATTTTGCATTTGAAACACATATGGGTTATCTACATGATACTGTTTTAAGTTCAAAAAAACTCGTTGATTTAATTGATAAAAAACATGTGGGAATTAATCTTGATTATGGAAATATAATATGTTTTAAGGATCCCCCTTCTTTAGAGGAAGTAATAAAAATCTGCGATAATAAATTATATTATGTTCATTTTAAAAATTTGTTTAAAGTCAATGGAATTGAATATGGCAATATTATACCCTGCGCTCTTGAAGAAGGAATTATAAATCACAGAGAATTTTTAAAACTTCTTAAAAAAATAAATTATAAAGGTCCAATCTGTATAGAATCGCCTAGGAATGGAGACAGAGAATATTTCGCTAAGCAGGATATATCATATTTAAAATCAATTCTTAGTGAAATATAAGATTAAAAGGCATATTTTTTAAGATATTGCATAAATAAAAGAAGGATCAAAATAATTAGAATAAAGAAAATTACTATTACAAGTAAAATTTTCCATGGAAAAGAGGGATATTCTTTCTTATATTTTTTTTCATAATATTCACCTACAATCCTTGCTATCTCTTCAGGACTTTTCCCTTTTAACTTTTCCTTCCATTCAGGGGTGTTGAAATCTATCATCATAAATATTATACCATCTTATTTTTAAAACTTTAAATTTGACTTAAAATTAAAATAAAAATTAAAATATAAGCATGAAAAAAAGTCCATATTTGAAAAAAGGGG
>CAZCUO010000062.1:0-5083 GCA_964502135.1 uncultured bacterium | reverse complement strand
CTGAACCGCTCTTCCGATCTAAGATATAAGTTTTTTATTTCTACATTTTTTATTCCTAAATATTTTGAGTTAAATGAAAGTTCGCCGTCAAATAAAATTTTTTTTTTGAAAAGTTTAAAGAAAATTTATTCATTGAAATTTTAGAATTCTCAATTTTAAAATTATATTTTTTTCTTATTTCTTCAGGAAAAAGTTTTAAAAATTCATTTATTGAAAATCCTTCTGTATCAAAATAAAATTCAAACTCATTCTCTTTAATAAATCCATTAAATGATAGTTTTTCGCCAAGTGCATTTATAAGTAAACCTTTCTCAATAAGAAAACTTTTTTCAATTGGTATATATTTTCCCTTTAAATGCAAATTCATTTCAATTTCTTCATACTGTTGTGTTAATTCTCTTACTTCAATATTAAATCTAATCTCCTTTAAATTTTCTTTTTCCTTTTCAATAAAAATCCTTCCATAAATCTTACCATCAAAAGGAATATTATATTTTGTTATTTCAGAAATTTCTTTTACTTTTAAACCATAAAGTTCAAAAATACCCTCAAATTTCTCTTTCCCCCAATTTTCAAATGTTCCATAAAACTTTAAATCACCAATATTTTGTATATTTATTTCCGTATCTGATATATTCATATTTCCATTAACAATATTTCCTTTGACCTTACCAGAAATATTTATTTTTCTTTTATCAAATTGATTTGATATTTCTCCAGATGATTCTAAAGCAAAGGCATTTTTTATAAAAGATTTTTTTAGATTTATTTTTTCAAAATTTAAATTTAAGAAATCATTTTTATAAATTAAATTTTCAAATTTCAATTCCTTGGGAGTAACTGAAAAATTTTTAAGATTAAAATTTTCGCTTTTATTAATATTTCTAATGATAATAAACTTTGAAATCTGGATGAGAAAAACTGGGAAGATTAAGACGAAAACTAACCAATAAATGACTCTCCTTTTACTAAATCCCAAAAAACCCTCCTTTTAAAATTCAATTTTATATTATCATAGTAGGATAAATCTCTCAAATTGTAAAAAACAAACTTATTATCTCAAACTTCTCAATTTTAAATTTTATTTTTCTATCTTCAATAACAATTTTCTTATTTTCAATTTCATTTCCGATTAAATCAACCACTTTCAATTTTTGAGGTTTAAAAAATAACTCAATTTCACAATCAGTATTTTTACCTTCTGTTTCATATAATCTTAAAATAAAATATTCTTTTTCTCTGTAAAAGGAAGTTATAATTATATTTTCTGGCTTTATTTTTATAAATAAATTTTTATTGTCAAATTTTCCATTTTCAAATTTTGGAAATTTCTGTAAAACAATTGGCTGATTTCTTAAAATCTCAGATAGTTTATATGTTTTCGGAGTTTTATTTTGAAATACGAGTGAATATTTAAATTTATGAATTCCAATTGCTTCTATTTTTTCATTTATTATCTTTTTCCCAATTATTTGGTCTTCTAAAACTTCTCAACATTATATGAGAAAGATCTTTTTTATCTTTATCCCATATAAAATATCTGTCACCATTATGAACTATTAGAGAAATTGTTTTTTCTCCATCTGTATAATCAACAAAACTTTTAGAAAAAAACATACCTTCAATTAATCTTTCAATGTTGTCCCACCTTCTTCCAGGTAATCTTCCATATGGTTCATTTTCAATATCTTTCTCTTCAATTCCAAATGGTATATCTCCATAAATCTTACCATCAAAGAAACTTAAAGGAAGAGAAAATAAAACAAAGGCATTTTCTTCACCAAGCCAGTTTATTTTTATATCAAATTCAACTCTTTCTTCTCCTTTGTAAATAATAATATCTCTTTTAATTTTATGTTTTCCAATATTCCCTTCTGTTCTAAATATCTTTCTTAAATTCCCATCCTCTATTTTTGCCCATCTTTTCCATATGACATTTTCTTCTTTTAAAAAATTTCCAATATGTAAAATCCCTTCAGTGTCAAGATGTAAAATTTTTAAATTTCCAAATGGATTATTTTCATCTCTGTAAATAAATTCATTTGTTTTAATTTCAACAAGATTACCATTATTAAAATTTAAAGAAACTTTATTATTTTCAATTTTATTCAAATCGCTTAATTTAAATACTTCAACATTTTCTTTCACTTCTTCTTTTTCAACAAAAATAGAATTATATCCTAAAGAAGGTAAAAAAACACTTGCCAGAACTTCAATTTCCCAAAAGTTTTTAGGAGAGGGTAAATAATTTATAATTTGATAATCTACTCTATTACCGTATGCGTCCCTTAAAATAAAATTCTTATCAAGTTTTCCATCAACTGAACTTATAAAAAATTTAAAATAAAAATTTGAAGAGAAATTTGTTAAGTTGAAAATTATTACAATTGGTTTTTCTTTAAACTTTATTTTTGAAACTATATGATTAATTGCTTCTTTTTTAATTTCATCAATTTCAAATATTGTTTTTAAGGCAAGATTATAAATTTCATTAAAATCATCCTCAAAAAGCCATTGTGTTGCATGTGATGAAAATAAAAGTATATTTTTCCATAAATTTTCAAATTTTGTTTGGGGATACTTAAAGCCATAAATAGAAGCAATTGTAGATATTTTTTCTGCATTTGTTAATTCTCTATCTGCAATTATTCTTAAAAACCATAGTCCTGAAGAACCACCATAACAAGCATTATAACAAACATCACATGGGTCAATAGTTCCTTTAAATTTTGGCAATTTTTCTTTTTCTATTTCTTTAAAATATTCAATTGGAGTTCCAAATAAAATCTTAGTTTTTTCCCTTTTATTCCATTCATTTATAAATTCTATCAAATCAAGTTTTTCATCTTCAGGATAAATACTTCTTAAAGGTCTTAAATCATCCATCCCCTGACTTATCCATAAAATTCCTGTCTTAGATAGTTTTTTTACATAATCCACTTCAAGTTCAATAAATTTATTTTTTGCTTTATCCCAATCTTTCAGGAACTTGTTTCTATCTGTAAAAATTTCCTTATAACAAAGACCTGAATATGAGCCACGGGAACAAATTATTTCACTACCATCAATACCTACCCATATAAATTCATAAGGTATATTTTTTGCACTTAAAGTTGCATGTGGTCTTCAGAATCTAAAATATTTATAACCACTTTTTTTAAAAATTTGAGGTAATTGAGGATGGCCAACTGCAACATCAACATTTCCTGCATAAACAGTTAATTCTGCCTCTGGAAATAATTCATTAAAAATTCTTCTCCCATAAATTATATCCCTTATAAATGTTTCCTCCCCAACCATATTAACCCTTAAATTTGTAAAAGTCCCACATATAGCAATCTTTTCTTCTTTCACTCTTTTTTTCAATTCTTCAAATCTTTCAGGATAATTCCTTAAAAATGGCTCAAGAAAAGTTATATAAGAGTCAATATAATATCTGAAATCTTCATATTCATTAATAATATTAAGAACTTCATTTAAAACAAGGCAATATCTTTTTTCATGCCAGGCCCTTGTATGAGTCCATGCCCAATCAGGATGACAGTAAGGAATAATAAAAATTTTTTTAATATCCATATCCCATCCTATTTAAAAATAAATAGATTTTCTTCTTTTATATCAGCATAATCAAGAAATTTTTCAGCAGTCTCAAAATCAATATCATATTCAGGATCAAAGCAATCAGAACCAATATAAATCTTACTACATTTTTATTCTTTTCTTTACATAATTTTTCTGTTTAAATTTTCTTATTAACATTTCTCCCATCTCTTACTTTCAATTGATTTTTTTATTTTATCAATAACTTTCATATTATAAATTCCATCAAATAGTGAAGGGGTTACTTGTTTTTTCTCATAAACTGAATTTAAAAAGTTATAGATTGAATGTATATGTGCTCTTAACCATCCAGTTGTAAATTTGCTTCCAGGAAAATCACTCTCATGATATTTCCCTCCCGTAAATATCTTTTTAAATCCATCTTTTTCTTTCATTGAATAAACTTCTATATAATTTGGATTTTCAGAATTAAATCTTATTGCACCACCTGTCCCATAAATCTCATATTTTAACTGGTCTTCTGTTCCTGTTGCTATCTTTGATGCCTCAATTATTCCTATTGAACCATTTTTCATTTTAACATTTATATTTATATGGTCTTCCACTTCAACTTTTACTATCTTTCCATCCTTTGTTGGTCTTTCTGGATATAATATTTTTTCAACACTACAAACTTCTTCAAATTCACCAATAAACCAGTAAATTAAATCAATAATATGACTACCTAAATCAAGTAAAACACCTGCTCCTTTTTCTTGTTTCCAACCAATTGGCCTTTCCTTTTCTACACTTCCTGAATGATAATATGAAATTTTAAAAACAGTTGGTGTTCCAAGAAATCCATTTTCAATTAATTCTTTTGTCTTTATTGTTGCAGGAATAAATCTATTATGAAAGGCCATTTGATGAATTTTATTATAATTTTTTAATCTCTCTTTGATTTTTTCTGCCTCATTTAAATCTGAAACAAGTGGTTTTTCACAATATATATGTTTTTGTTTTTCTATCGCATAAATAATTTGTTGGTAATGATAAATATTTGGACTTGATATGTCAATTATCTCAATATCTGGATTATCTATCAATTCCTTATAATCATTTGTTGTAAATTCAATCCCATATAATTCTTTTGCTGCTTTTAAAGTATTTTCACTTTGTGCACATATACCAACAACTTTTGCTCTAAATGGAGATAAAGGGTAATAATATTTTAAATTTTCATAAGAATAAGCATGAACCTTTCCAATAAATCCAAATCCAATTATACCTACATTAAATATCTTCATATCAAAACTCCTTCAAAAACTCTAAATATTCCTCTATTATTGCATTAAATATTTTCTCTCCTTTTTCCTTTGTTGCTACCTTTGGTGCTCCATATATTCCTGTTTTACTTTTCTGTAATCCCCATGTTGAAATAAAGGCCTTAGAAGGATAAAATTTTTTATCTATCTTTAAAATATCTACCTCTGTTGCCTTTTCTATTTTAACACTTTTTTCATAAAGATAAAGCATTAAAGAA
>CAZCUO010000061.1:0-26179 GCA_964502135.1 uncultured bacterium | reverse complement strand
GGAAATGGAAAAAATTATTATAAATCTTATTTCATATGGTTTTGTTGGTGGACTTATTTTGAGATTTATACCTTCAAGAGTTAAATATTTAAAAGAAGTAATAAGTATTCTTTTTGCACTTGTCTTTTTAAATTTCTCTTTACAGACATTCTTCCACTCTACTTATTATATTTCTGAACTATTCTGGATTGATAAATTTTCTTCCTTTATTTCAATATTTATCTCACTTTTTACATTACTTACACTTATTTATGGGATTTCTTATTTGACTGATTTTGAAAACTCAAATAGGTATTATTCATATATTTTATGGAATTTATCTTCTTCAATAGGTGCTGTTTTTTCAAATAATTTAATTTTATTCGCTGTTTTCTGGGGATTTTTAGCAATTGTTCTTTATTTACTTTTAAATATATTTGAACCTGAAAATTCTTATCCTGCTAAAAAAACAATGATTATTGTTGGAGGTAGTGATTCATTTTTGATTTTTGGGATTTGTGGCCTTATTTACTTAACAGGTAAATATACAATGAGTGATATGAGAATTTTAATAGCAAGTGGACTTGAAATAGGGATTTTCTTTTCTCTTATTTGTGCTTCATTTGCTAAGGCAGGATGCATGCCATTACATACTTGGATTCCTGAAATTTCTGAAAAGACACCATCAATAATTATGGCATATTTACCTGCATCTCTTGATAAACTTCTTGGGATTTATTTTCTTTCAAGAATTTTACTTAATATTTTTGAATTTCAAGCAGACCTTCATTCAGGGCTCTGGTTTATATTAAGATTATTTGGTTCAATTACTATTGTTGCTGCAGTTTTAATGGCAATAATTCAGCATAATATGAAGAAACTTTTATCTTATCACGCTGTAAGTCAAGTTGGATATATGGTATTAGGAATAGCGACTACAAATCCAGCAGGAATTATAGGAGGACTATTTCATATGTTAAATAATGCTATTTATAAATCACTCTTATTCTTTGGAGCAGGTAATGTAGAGAAAAAAGTAGGAGAAGTTGAACTTGAAAAACTTGGAGGACTTAGTAGATTTATGCCACTTACATTTTTGACATTTTTAATTGGTTCTCTTTCAATAAGTGGAGTTCCTCCTTTTAATGGTTTCTTCTCAAAATATTTAATATATCAAGGACTTTTTGAAGGAGCAAAGAGTGGTGATTTTTCATGGACTATTTGGATTATATGTGCAATGATTGGTTCTGCTTTAACTCTTGCAAGTTTCTTGAAAATTGTTCATTCTGTATTTCTTGGACATATCAAAAAATATGAAAGAGAAATTAAAGAGGTTAGTTTTCCAATGTTATTCACACCTATAATTCTTTCTCTATTATGCATACTTTTTGGTTTTGGATTTTTATATCCTGTTAAAGTTTTTGAGAATTCAACAAATCTTATTATTGAAAAAGATTTCAGTGTGTTTTTACCTGCATTAACACTTATATTAATTTCTCTAATTATTGGGTTTATTATCTCAGGAATATTTGCAGGAATAAAAGGAAGAAAAGTTAGTAGTTTTGTTGGTGGAGAGAAAAAAATGAAAGAAATGGAAATGAGTGGAACAGAATTTTATAAAACAATTGAAAAATTTGGATTTTTTTCAAAGATGTATAAAGGAGCAAGAGAAAAAATATTTGATTTATATGATGATGGAAAGAGAGTTCTTTTTTATTTTGCAGAGGGTATAAGAAAAACACATACAGGTGTCTTGCCAACTTATTTGACATGGATTTTATTTGGTTTTATAGTTTTATTTATATTGTTTATGAAATTTTGAGGTAAAAAATGGAAATAATTATAGGAATTTTGCTTGTTTTTATGATAATTGGAAGTATAATTTCTCTTGAAACAAAGGATTTACTTTCTGCAATTATAGCAATTGTTCCTGTTGGTTATTTCTGTGGAATAATTTATCTTTTACTTGGAGCACCGGATATTGCTATAACTCAGATGGTTGTTGAAGTTCTATCTTTGATTATCTTAATTAGGGCAACTATAAGAAGGGATTTAACGACAATAGAAGAGGAAAGGGATTTCTTTGGTCTTATAACAACTTTTGCATTTATTTTTGTATTTTTTATATTTGGAATGGAAGCATTAAGATATTTACCACCTTTTGGAACTCCCTCTTTTACCTTAAATAGTAATTCTCCTTCAAATAGATACTTATTAAATGGATTAAAAGAAACAGGAGCAGCAAATATTGTAAGTTCAATTATTCTTGATTATAGAGGTTATGATACTTTTGGTGAAGCAACAATTTTATTTACTTCAATTCTTGGGGCACTTGCTATTTTAAGGGTTTATGCAAGGAAAAGGAGTAAAAATGAATGAAGAAAAAGGAATGAGTTTAATTGTTAAAACAGTTACAAGATGGCTTAAAGGTTTTATATTTTTATTTGGTGCTTATATTGTTGTTTATGGACATTTATCCCCTGGTGGAGGATTTCCAGGTGGAGTTGTTTTTGCTGCTACTTTTATTTTAATAACACTTGCTTTTGGAAGAGAATATGCTTTAAGGAAAATGGGTAAAATTCTTGCTTCTGAACTTGATAGTTTAGGCGCCTTATTATTTTTATTGATTGCTTTGCTTGGCATTCATTATGGAGGTACATTCTTTTTAAATTTTATAGAAAAAAATTATCCATCAGGAAATTTCAATTTATTTTCAGCAGGCACTATTCCTTTATGTCAGATAAGTATTGGAATAAAAGTCGGTGCATCTTTATTCATGGTGTTTATAATACTTGCAGTTATTAGAGTTGTTTTTGAAGATGGAAAAGGGAAACTTATAACAACTGAAAAAAAGGATAAAAAATGATTTATTACTTATGCTTTGTTATATTTTTAATTGGACTTTATGGTGTTTGTTGTAAGAAAAATATTGTTAAAATCATTCTTGGTTTATGGATTATGGAATATTCTGTTAATTTATTTTTAATTCTACTTGGATATAGAAAAAATGGAATTGCTCCAATATTAAGGAAGGGAGAAGATATAGTTGAGTTTTCACAAAAAGCAGTTGACCCATTACCACAAGCAATGGTTTTAACAAGTATTGTTATTGGACTTGGTGTTCTTGCTTTAATGGTAGCGGTTGCAATACGACTTTATCAGAGATATGGAACTTTTGATATAACTGAAATGAGAAAATTAAAAGGATGAAAAAATGAATATTTTACCAGTATTTGTTGCTTTACCTTTTGGAGTTGCATTCTTCATTCCTATGGTTTCAAGGAAATTAAAATGGGTTCCAGATGTTTTAGGTAATATTACAACATTTATACTTCTAATTTTGTCTCTTATGACGATGAATCAGGAATTTGTTTATCATATTGGTGGTTGGAAGCCACCTTTTGGAATTGTATTTGTTCTTGATGGTCTTTCATGTCTCCTTCTTATAATTATAAATTTGATTGGATTTATGGCTACATTATTTTCAATTGAATATATAGAAAAAAGATTTACATCAAAATTAAGATATTACTCTCTCTTTCTTTTAATGCTTGGTGGAATGAATGGAACTGTTCTTTCAGGAGACCTTTTCAATCTTTTTGTATTTATGGAAATTGCATCAATTGCTTCTTATGCTTTAGTTGGTTTTGGATGTGAATCAAGAGAACTTGAAGCAAGTTTTAAATATCTTGTAATGGGAAATGTTGCAAGTTTATTTGTTCTTTATGGTGTTGCATTATTATATGGAAAGACAGGTTCATTAAATATGGCTGATGTTGCAAGAATATTAAGAGAAATTTCATATGATAATTTGATTGGTTTTGCTTTTGTCTTACTTATTGGTGGATTTATGGTTAAGGCAGCACTTGTTCCTTTTCATGCATGGCTTCCTGATGCTCATCCTTCTGCTCCTGCTCCAATAAGTGCTATGCTTTCAGGAGTTGTTATAAAAGCACTTGGAGTATATGTGGTAACTCGTCTAATTTTCAATCTTTTTGGTTTTAATCAAATTATAAGTAATCTTTTAGTTTATATTGGAGTAATTTCTATGATTTCAGGTGTTTGTCTTGCTATTTTACAATTTGATTTTAAACGACTTCTTGCTTATCACTCAATAAGTCAGATGGGATATGTAGTTTGTGGACTTGGTCTTGGAACAACTCTTGGAGTTTTAGGTGGAATTTTCCATCTTTTTAACCATTCTCTGTTTAAATCACTATTATTCCTTGATTCAGGAGCAATTGAATATGAAACAGGCACAAGGAATTTAAATAAAATGGGATTATTATATAAAAAGATGCCAATTACTTCATTTTCAACTTTAATTGGTTCTTTATCAATCAGTGGAATTCCTCCATTAAATGGTTTCTGGTCAAAATTAGTTATAATTCTTGCAGCAATTAAAGCAGGAAGACCAATTATTGCATTATGGGCAGTTATTGGAAGTATTTTAACTCTTGCTTCATTTACAAAAGTTTGTAGATATTCTTTATTTGGAAAAGGTGAAAAATTTGATGAAGAAAAGTTTAAAAATTATAAAGAAGTTGGTGACTTAATGATAGTTCCTTTAATTGTTCTTTCAATTTTATGTATTTTTACAGGCCTTCTTTTAATTGGTGGAGAAAATGGTATATTTGGTCCAGTAGTGGATGTTATAAATGGAGGTGTTTTACAATATATAAATAAAGTACTCGGGAGTTTAAAATGAAAAAGGGTGTATTAATTGTTTTATTATTCATTGCTTGGATTTTTCTTGTCTGGCCATTTAGTAAATTTGGTGTTGATTATCAAAGTATAATCGCTGGAATTTTTATTTGTATTATATGTGGCTTAATTTTTGGTGAAGGGTTTACTGAAAGTCCTCATAAATTTTTTGGAATTAAAAGATATTTCTGGGCAATTTTGTATATTCCTGTTTTGTTATTCTGGTGTATTGTTGCAAATCTTGATGTTGCATATAGGGTCTTACATCCAAATTTACCAATAAGACCTGGAATTGTTAAAGTTAAAACAAAATTAAGAAGTAAAAGTGGATTAACTGCACTTGCAAATTCAATTACTTTAACCCCAGGAACAATGAGTGTTGAAATTGACCCAGAAGGATATTTGTATGTTCACTGGATTTATGTAAGGTCAGACGATATTGAAAAGGCAACAGAAATTATAGTAAGAAGGTTTGAAAAAATTTTAGAAAGGATATTTGAATGATAGTATATTTATTTACTGTGCTTTTATTCTGTGGTTTTTTGTGTCTATATAGGATTTCAAGAGGGCCTACTCCTGCTGATAGAGTTGTTGGTATAGATATACTTGGAATAATCGTTGTTAATTTTGCAGCAATTGTAAGTTATATAACAAAAATAGATTTTTACTTAAATATTTCTCTTTCTTGGGCTTTATTGAGTTTTATAGGAACAATTGCAGTAAGTAAATTTCTTGAAGGTAAAGGATTTGATGAGTGAGGTGAAAAATGAGAGAAATTTTAAGTTTATTTTTGATGTTTATTGGAGGGTTATTTAATTTATTTGGATGTATTGGACTTGTTCGACTTCCTGATGTTTATAATAGATTGCAGGCATCAACAAAATGTGTAACTCTTGGAACTTGTTGTATTTTACTTGCTGTTTTGATTTCAGGTCCAGTAAATATCTCATTAAAGGCATTTCTAACAATTATTTTTATTTTAATAACTGCACCAACAGCAGCACATGCAATTTCAAGAGCAAGTCATAAAGCAGGAGTAAACTTGTGGGAAGGTAGTGTTTGTGATAAATTGAAAGAGGAGAAAAAATGAGAAAACCAAAAATAAGGGAATTAAAGGAAGCAATAACAAGTTTAATTTCAAAGCCATATACAACAAAATTCCCTTATGAAGAACATAAACCATTTCCAAGATTTAGAGGAAAACCCAAGTATAATGAAGAAAAATGTGTTGGATGTGGAGGTTGTTTTCAGGTGTGTCCTTCAAAAGCAATTGATATGATAGATGATATTGAAAATAGAAAAAGGATTTTAATTCATAACCCTGATAAATGTATCTTTTGTGGAGAATGTGAGAGAAATTGTATAACAAAGGAAGGTATAAAATTAACAAATCAGTTTGATATTTCATATTTAAAGGAGCCTGATGAGGTGAAGGATAGGATTGAGCATAATCTTGTTGTATGTGTCTCTTGTGGAAAGGTTATAGGTACAGAAAAACATATAATGTATCTTTATAAAAAACTTGGTAATCTTGCATTTAGTCAACCAAATTTAATAAATGAAATGATAAAAAATTTGAATATAAAGACAGAATACGAGGAAAAATTTGTTCCACCAATTCAGAGAACGGATATACTTAAAGTTGTATGTCCTAATTGCAAGAGGACTGCCTTTATATCTGATGAGAAGAAAAAATTAAAGGAATAAGTTTTTAAATCTTCTTTTTAAAACAGAATATTTTAAAATTTCTTTAAACTCGTTTGGTATTTCCTTAATATTCTTTATTTTCAAGATCTTTAATTCTTCAGGTAATCTTAAATTTATTTTTTCTGTTTCTTTTAAATTTTTATTAAATGGACAAACTTCTTGACATATTTCACACCCAAAAATTTTATTTCCTTTTTTCACATACTCTTCTTCAATTTCACTTAATTTATTTTTTTTCTCAATTGTTAAATATGATATACATTTTCTTGCGTCAACAATCCCTTCTTTTACAATAGCACCTGTTGGACAACTATCAATACATTTTCTACAATTACTACACAAATTTTCCATTTCTTTATCAGGTTCAATTTCTTTGTTAATTATAACTTCACTCAAAAATATAAATGAACCAAAATCTCTATTTATAATTAATGAATTTTTCCCTATAAAACCAATTCCTGATTTTTGTGCCCAATATTTTTCAAAAACAGGGCCTGAATCAACAAAAAATTTATATTCCAAATCTTTAATTAATTTTTTTAATTCTTTAACAAATTCTTTTAACATTCTTTTTATTTCAATGTGATAATCAATTTTTGTTAAGTATCTTGGAAATAAACAAATTTCGGGTATTTCAGTGTAATAATTTACTCCAATAGATATAATTGTCTTTGCATTAGGTAAAATTTTTTGGGGATCAAATTTTTTTTCAAGATTTTTTTCAAGATACTTCATTTCACCATTATATCCATTTTTTAACCATTCCATATAGAAATTGATAAAATTCTCTTCAATTTTTTCTATTTTTGAAAAACCAATTAAATCAAATCCAATATTTTTTGCAATTTCTTTTATCTTTTTTTTCATTTTAACAGGGAAGATTTTATTTATATGTTTTTTCAAGATGTGAAATAAAGGACTTGCTATATTTAATTTTTCGCCACCAATTTTTATTTTTTATATACCATTCAATTGTAAAGGCAAGACCCTTTTCAAAATCAGTTTCAGCACTCCAACCAAGTTTTTTTATTTTTTCACATTTTATGCTATATCTTCTATCATGGCCTGGTCTATCTTTAACAAACTCAATTAAATCTTCACTTTTCCCTAAATATTCCAAAATTTTTTTTGCAATCTCTATATTAGGGATACTAAATTCTGAACTAACATTATAAATTTCTCCTTCCTTCCCTTTATGAAGAATTATATCTATTGCTTTACAGTTATCAAGAACAAAAATCCATTCTCTTATATATAAGCCATCCCCATAAATTGGAAGTTTTTTATTTTCAATTGCATTTGTTATCATTAAAGGGATAAATTTTTCTGGGTATTGATATGGTCCATAATTGTTGCAACTTCTTATAATATTTACACCAACTTTATATGTTTTGAAAAAGGAAAGAGTTAATAAATCTGCACTTGCTTTACTTGCTGAATATGGATTTGATGGATTTAAATTTGAATTTTCCTCAAAACTTCCTTTCTCAATACTTCCATAAACTTCATCTGTTGAAATTTGAATAAATCTTATATTCTTTTTTTTACAAATTTCAAGTAAATTAAATGTTCCCAAAATATCTGTTTTTAAGAAAATCTCTGGCTGATAAATTGACCTATCCACGTGAGATTCTGCAGCAAAATTCACAATAACATCATAGTCATCTATAAATTCCTCAAGGTCCTTCTCACATATATCTTTTTTCAAAAATTTATAATTTGGATTTTTCTCAATATCCTTTAAATTTTCAAGATTTCCCGCATAAGTTAGTTTATCAATATTTAGGATTTTATAAGAAGGATATTTTTCAAGTATATATCTAATAAAATTAGAGCCAATAAATCCACATCCACCAGTTATTACAATTTTCATCTTTTTCTTTTCTCCATTTCTGCTACAAGTATATTTGCCCTTAAAAGTGAATCAAAAGTTCCAGCATCTGTCCACCATCCATCAAGTATTCCATATGTAAGTTGTCCCATTTCAAGATATCTATTATTAACATCTGTAATTTCAAGTTCTCCTCTTTCCGATGGTTTTAATGTTCTTATAATATCAAATACCTGATTGTCATACATATAAATTCCTGTTACAACAAAATTTGAAGGGGGATTTTTTGGTTTTTCAATTATTCTTACAATTTTCCCATCTTTTATTTCAGCAACTCCAAACCTTTCTGGATTTTCAACTTCTTTTAGTAATATTCTTGCTCCTTTTTCTTGTTTTTCAAATATTTCAACTTCTTTCTTTATACTTTTTTCAACAATATTATCACCAAGAATAACAACTATCTTATCATTTTCACAGAAATATTCAGCCAAAGACAAAGCAGCAGCAATCCCACCTTCACCTTCTTGGTAAACAAAACTTAAATGAGAAAGTCCAAATTCTTTTCCATTTCCAAGTAATCTTAAAAAATCACCTGCAGAATTTCCACCTGTGACAATAAGTATATCTTTAATTCCAGCTTCCACAAGAGTTAAAATAGGATAGTAAATCATCGGTTTATTATAGACAGGAAGAAGATGTTTATTTGTCACTTTTGTTAATGGATATAAGCGAGTCCCAAGTCCTCCAGCAAGAACAACCCCTTTCAATAATTCCTCCTTTCTTTTAAAAATTTATCTAAAAGTAAAACACTAAAAATAAATTCATCATCTTTTATTTTTAAAATTTCTTCTTTAAGTTTCCCTTCTTTTGTAAACCAAATAATTCCATCAACAATTCCAACTTTAATTACATTTTCAGGAACTTCAGTTTTTCTGACAAAATTAAGGGCTTCGTAAAAAGAACCTGTTTGAGAACCACCAAAATCAGTAATAAATTTTGCTGTTCCAATAATATAAATTTTTTCAACTTTTGCAATAAAATCCACTCCTTTTGTTAAATCTTCAAATTTACATTTTAAATTTTCAATAGCAAAACTTTTTAATTTTTTATCTCCTCCTTTTAAAAAAGCAAAAGATTCTTTTTCAATATTCTTTTCTTCTACAAATTTATATTTTCTCTTTAACCATTCTCTAAACATAGGTCCTATTCTTCTACTTGCTTTTTTGGGAATTTCAAGATTTTCCTTGATTTTTTCATAACTCAGTTTATATAACTTTTCACATATTTTGTTTATTGTTTTCGGATTTCTTTCTATAATTTGTGGTGCATAAGATAAAATGCTAACATATGGGTCTTCAATAGGAAATTTAAAACCCTTCTTTTTCAATTTTATTAACTCTTCAATTAATTTTTCGTTCTTTTTCTTTTCAAAAATTTCTTGGAAATTGGGTGAAAAATCTTCTACTCTTTTTCCTCTCTCAATTTCTTCGGAAGGGTAAACTTCAAGTAAATTATCAAGATAAGGAGTTTCTTTTGCAATTTTTAACGTTTCTTGAAGATATTTATTCATTTTTTAAATTAAATAAAACACTTCCTTCTTTTTCTTTTAATTGTAATAAAAATTCTTTAATTTTTTCAACATTTTTTTGTAATATTAATGTTTTTAAAATTTGCTTTTCACTTTCTTCTATTAAATTCAAAGGCAAGGTCTCAATAAGTTTTTTCACCTGTGATAGTCCTAAATATTTCCTTACATAAGTAGAATTTGAATATTTAAAAGTTGTTAAAAATTCGCTATCTGTTATATCTCTAAAATATTCAAGCATTAAATTGAAATAATTTTTCAATAAATTTAAATCTTCCTCAGTTAAATTTGGCTCAATAAAAATTTGGATTGGATGAGTTCTATATTTTTCTTTTGTGACTAAAATTCCATCTATATTCCATATTTCTCTTAAATCATATATTCCTGCACGACCTTCCCATTTTCCTGTATCAAGAGTTCTTACAAATAAAGGATTATTTTTTATTTTATTATACAAAAATTGGTTAACTTTATATGTCACCACTTTATAACATCCATTAGAAAAACTGTTAACATCTAAAAGTTTCACAGGATATTCTCCTTTATTTTTTTTTAATTCTTCAAGTGTCAAATAAAATTCAATTTTAAGGCCATTTTTTATATTATAAGAAGAAACAAACTCTTCAAATTCATTTCCTGCTCTGTAGAAATTTTTTGGAGTTAAAATATAATTTTTTTTAATTTCTTTGTTCCTTCCTATCTTAATTGCTTGAAAATGAATATCATTTTTGATAGATACCTTTTTCCTTTCAAAAAATAGTATACATACATTTGTTCCTGTATATTCAAAAACTTTACTTTCAAAAATTATTGCTTTTTTAATACTATAAAAAGGCAAAAAGTCCATTCTTATTTTGTTAGAGACAGAAAAGCCAAATAAAAAATTTGTAGGAATAATATAGGTAAGTTTTGGAATTTTATTTCTCAAATCATTCATTAAAGCAATTTGGTATAAATCCTGATATCCCAAATTTTCGCCTGTAAAATATTTCAAATTTCTTTGAGAATTTTTAACAATATATCCAATGTAAAGATAAGGTGGATTGGTAATATGCCAAATAGGTAATCCAAGATTTTTAATAAAATTTGGATAGTTTTCTAAGGTGTCTTTTTGTACTATATTTCTTTCTGCTATTTCCTTTGGGATTCCATATTTTTCAGCATTAAATTTAGATTTTTCAACCATATCTTTTTGAATATCAAATAAATAAATATGCTTTTTAAAATATTCTATCCTCTCATTTTTGGGTATAAACTCTAAAATTGGTAAAATTAAATTTCCTTCTCCACAAAAAAGGTCAACAAAAATATAATCGTAAAGAAAATTCTTTATTTCTGGGAAAATATATTTTTTAAATATTTCAGAAGAGGTAAGATGAATTCCAAACTCTCTTCTTTTTCTTTTATCAATTTCAAGTGGAGAAAAAACATCTCTTACATATTGTATTTTTTCCCCAATTCTTTCTTCATTTGTGTATTCTTTCACAATTCTTTTTTTCATTTTTAATAACTTTTCCTTTCCCAGTTATAAGGTATTTTGTCTGTATTAAATGGTAATCTTAATTCATCAGGATTTCCATAATTATAGACATTTGTGGGAATATTTAAAATAATACACTCTTGTTCGCTTATACATTTAAATCCATGCCATACCAATTTTGGTATATGAATTAAAATAGGATTGTATTCTCCTACAAAAAATTCATTTATTTTCTTATATGTTTTACTCCCTTCTCTTAAATCGCATAAAACAATTTTTGCCATTCCTTTTATACATGTTAAATTATCATCCTGAAACTGGTGTGAATGCCATGCTTTAATAACTCCTGGATAAGCAGTAGTAATATAAACCTGTCCAAACTTTTCAAAAATATCATCATCACTTCTTAAAATTTCAAGCAATTTCCCTCTTTCATCCGGTATATATTTAAGAATTTTTATTTTTACACCATCTATAAGTTCCATTTTTATATTTTACCATAAAATTTTTCATATATTTCTTTTTTTATTTTAATGTCACCAAGTATTGAAGGGAATGGTTGATTTTCTTGTAAATTTTTATCTTTTGGGTCAGGAGACCAATTATCATTTTCATATTTTTTCCTAATTTCTTCTTTTCTAAAATCAGGAATTTCCAAAGGTATACTTCCAGAAAGGGCACTTTTGTAACCAATAATTCCTGGTAAAGTCATATCCATTGCTTTATAAACATCTATTTTGGGCCTTTCCTTTCTTTTAATACTTTTAATAAAATCATAAAGAACAAAAAAGTCAGCACCACCATGACCCGTTTTCTTTGCAACTTTAAATTTTTTATATTCTGGTTTATAACTTTTTAATTTTGGTTTTTCAAATAGTTTTTGGAAATGAACATTTAATATATCTGTATCTCTCCATCTATTATTTTCCATCATCCCTTCTGTTCCATAAATTCTATACCATAAGGAATCATGAGGTCCAACACTCCAAGATATTATCCTTAAAATTGCATTATTTTCCATTTTAATAATCAAAATCCCCCAATCATCTCCCTTTCTGCCAAATTCTCTACTCAATAAATTTGGAACAATAAAACCACTTACGCTAATAGGTTTTAAATCTGTAATTGTTATGAATGGACCAAGAGAATGTGTAATATAATAAGTTGAGGGTAACCAATTTCTCCAATGTTCTGGTGAATTTGTTAACAAATGCCAAATTTGAGAGCAATCATGAATATATTCTCCTTCTCCATATCTTAATTCTCCAATTTTACCTGACTTATAAATTTTTTCCATTTCAAGTATATAACTTAAATAACAACAATTTTCTCCAAACATATAAAAAATATTATTTTTTTCTGCTTTTTCAACCTCTCTACATAGTTTTACTCCCTCTGAAAGTGTTTTACAGGCAATTACTTCAGATAAAATATGTTTTCCTGATTTTAATCCTTTAATAGCATATGGAACATGTTCAGTGCAATAATTTGCAACAACAAGAATATCAAAATCGTATTCAATAAATTTGTCAAAATCACTAAAAGTTGGTATTTTTTCTTCTTTTAAATTTTTTAACCTTTCTTCGTTATAATCACAAACACCAAAAACTTCCACATTAGGCAATAAAGAAGCGACATATTTATAGGAAAGACCTCTCCTTGCTCCAAATATCCCAATTTTAATTTTTTTTGCCATTTTTGTCTCCTTTAAATTCCAAAAAAATTAACTGAATTTTTAAATATTATATCTGCGACTAAATTTTTATCAAATATTTTTAAATTTGCAATCTCTTCAACAATATACTTTACCATAAAAGGTTCGTTTCTTTTTCCTCTATATGGAACAGGTGCAAGAAATGGAGCATCAGTTTCAACCATAATTTTTTCAATAGGATAATTTTTTGCTACTTCTCTCACATTTTTTGCATTTTTGAAAGTTAAAATACCTGTAAATGATATAAAAAATCCTTTTTTATTACAATATTCTGCAAGTTGGCTATCTCCACCAAAACAATGAAATACAACCTTTTTGGGCATTCTTATTTTTTCAATTAAATCTATAAGTTCATTTTTACTTTCTCTTTGATGAATAATTAAAGGAATATTATATTTGCCTGCAATTTCTATTTGTCCTATAAAAAAATCTTTTTGCTTTTCTTTATTTTCTTTAGAATAATAAAAATCAAGACCTGTTTCTCCTATTGCTTTAACCTTTTCTAATTTTGCAAGTTTTTCAATCTCTTTTAAATCTTTTATATTATATTCAGATACATCAAGTGGATGAATACCAACTGAAGAATAAATAAAATCATACTTTTCAGAAATTTCAATTACTTTTTTGCTGCTTTCTATATTAGTTCCAACATTTAAAATATATTCAACATTACTTTCTTTTGCTCTTTTTATAACCTCGTCTCTATCATAATTAAATTGTTCAAAATCAAGATGGCAATGAGTATCAAAATATTTCATCTATTTTTCTCAAAATCTTCAATCAATTTTAAATCATAAATATCTATTTCTCTTTTAGTTTCAGTTTTCATTTTTTTTATCAATTCAAGAGAAGCGACAGGTAATTTTAAATTACCAAATTCAATATAATTTATATTTTTTTGTAAATTTAAATTAAAGGTTTCTTCTTTTTCAATAAAAAAATCAAACATTTCTCTTCCTTTTTCATCAGAAAAAGTAATCCATTGACCTACAATATATTCTGGATTTTCAATTTTAAATATATCTTCTTGTTCACTTTTAAATCTTTCTTGTTTGAAAATTTTAAATAACTTTTGAATAATTTTTCTATCTGCTGGTATAACAATATCAATATCTAAAGTTGTTCTTGGTATTCCATATAAAACAAGAGCCATTCCTCCAACAATATAAAATTCTATTTTTTCATTTCGAAGTTTTTTTAATATTTTTAAGATTCTTTTTTCAAGTGCTTTTTCCATCTATTCCTATATTTTTGGAATATTTTTTTCTTTTTTTCAGGTAAATTCTCATAAATAAACCAGCCATAAGATAAAGACCATAACATTCTTTCTTTGGGACTTAATTTTTGAAATTTTTTAATATCCATCTATTACACTTTTTATCTTTAATGAAAAATCTACTGCTTTTGCTGAATGAGTAATATATCCAACTGAAATTCTATCAATTTTTAAATCTTTAATTTTATCAAGTTTTCTTATATTTATATTTCCACTTACTTCAATTTCGCAATTTTTTCTATTTTTAAACTCACAGAATTTTTTTATATCACTTACTTTTGCATTATCAAACATTATTATATCAACCCCTTCATTTAAAGCAACAAGTGCTTCTTTATAACTTTTAACCTCTATTTCAATTTTAAATTTACCCTTTAAATATTTTTTCACTCTTTTAATTGCAAGTTTTATTGCCGAAATTTTATCAATTTTTTCTTTTTCCATAATTCCTTTTATATGATTATCCTTAATTAAAACCATGTCATAAAGTCCATACCTGTGATTTTCTCCACCACCTACTTTGACTGCATATTTTTCAAGGTCCCTTAAATTTGGAATTGTTTTTCTTGTATCATATATTTTAATTTTTGTTTTTGAAGTAATTTTCCTTGTTTCTGTTGCAATTCCAGATAAATGTTGTAGAAAATTTAAAGCAGTTCTTTCTCCCATTAATAATTCTTTTATTGGTCCTTTGATTTTACCAACGATTACATTTTTTTTAATAAAATCACCATCTTTAAAATTGAAGTCAAAAGAAAAATCAGGTGAAAGAGAAAGAAAAACTTTTTTAAAAATCTCAATTCCACATAAGACGCCACCACTTTTGCATATTAACTCTGCTGAAACAAAAAAATTATCTTTAAAAATACTATCTGTTGTTATATCTTTTTTTCCTATATCTTCCTTTAATGCATTTTTTATTATTTTCTCTATTTTTCTATTCATAAAATATCTTTTTTTGTAAAAATGGCCTCAAGTTTATATCCTTTCTTTTCAATTACATCTTTTGCCCCTTCTTCTCTATCAACAATACATATAACTTTTTTAACATTTGCTCCATAATTTTCAACTGCTTCAATTGATTTTAATAAAGAAGAACCAGTTGTGACAACATCATCAACAATAGCAACATTCCATCCCTTTTGAATATTTCCTTCAATTAATTTCCCCATCCCATGGTCTTTTTGTGAACTTCTAACTATAAAGGCATAAATTGGTTTTTTTTCAATAAAACTTATTAAAGAGACACCACTTACTATTGGATCTGCTCCAATTGTCAAACCCCCTATTGCATCTATATTTTCATCTTTTATCATTTCAAAAATAATTTTACTTACAATATAAATACCTTCAGGAGAAAGTGTTATGATTTTTCCATCAATGTAATAATTGCTTGTTTTTCCGCTTGAAAGTTTCACTTCTTTAAAAACAACTGCCTTTTCTTTCAAAATTTTTAATAGTTTTTCTTTTAAATCCTCTAACTTTTCCATATTTTTATTTTACCACTTATTTAATAAAATAACTTATCCCTTTTCTCACTATCATTACCCCTATACCTGCAAGAAATAAACTCGCAATTTTGGATATACCTTTTGTTCCTTCTTCTCCTATAATTTCATAAATTTTCTCAGAAAAAATTAGAATTAACCAACTTACAATTGAAACAATAAAAAGTGAAATAAGAGTTGTAAAATAACCATATAAATTACAGATCATAATAGATGTTGTAAGAAGTCCCGGTCCTGCAAGAAGAGGAGTTCCAAGAGGCACAACTGAAATTTTATGTTTTTTAATTTCTTTTGAATATAATGTTTCTGTAAGCATAAGGATTGAAAGAACAAGAAGAACTATTCCACATGCAATCATAAAATCTCCTGCTTCAATTCCAAGGATTTTAAATAACCAATTACCAATAAAAATAAAAATGAGTGTAATAAAAAATGCTGTTGATATTCCTTCAAATATAGTTCTATTTTTCTCTTGACGTGTGAAATTTTCGGTAAGAAGAATAAATATTGGTAAAATCCCTATTACATTCATTGCAACAAAGAGTGTAAAAAAGGATTTTAGAATTTTATCCATTTTATATACTGCCAAGAAACTTTAAAATATCAAAAAATATTACTAAAAATCCAATTCCACCAATAAAACTGGTTGCCAAAATTAGTAAAAATTTTAAATCAGGTTTATAAACCTTATAAGGAACCTTTGCTCTATCAAGAACCTGAACAACTGGAGTATCTCTTGTTTCTTCTATCTTGGCTTCTTCCATTTTAGAAGTCAAAAAACTATAAAGTGATTCTTGAACTTTCAATTCTCTTAAAATTCTTGTTAATTCATCCTGTGAAGAAAGTAATTTTGAAAGCGATGTTTGTATCTCTTTTATCTCATTTTTTAACATAATTATTTTTGGGTCTTTTTCATCAAGTATCTGCCTTTCTTTTTCAAGTTCAAGTTGCTTATTTATCAATTGCTCCATTAGTTTACCACCTGCTTGAGAAATTTGGGAAAGATTTGGATCAACAACGAGTTTATTTGTATTTTGAAGTTCAGTCAATCTTTTTTCCAAATTTTCAATAAGTTCAGTTGTTTCTTTTATTCTTTTTTCAAGAAATTTTCTATTCTGTTTTGCAGTTGTTATTGTTAATTCCTTTATTAAAAAATCAAGATTTTCTGTATAAAAATTAGCAATTTCTGCTGCAATTTTGGGGTCTCTATCAATAACATCTATCTGTATAACTTTATCTTTTGTCAAAAAAATATTTACCCTTTTATTTAAAATTTCTATCGCTTCATCATCATTTGAAACATTATAATGTTTTTTAAGGTTAAATTTATTAATCAAGTCATCCTTCATTCTTCTACTGTTAAGTATTGAAAAAAATAGTTCTGTATTCGTTCTTATAAGAGAAATTGGTTCCTTTGAAAATTTTGACGGTTGATGCGATGCAGTTATTTCTGTCTCTGGTGGCTGTAAGATTGTTGCAGTTGCTTTATAATATTTGGGAGAAATTAAATAAAATAAAACTGTTAAATTTATCCCAGCAATTAAAGAAAGAATCCACAAAATAATATGCCTTTTTAAAGGACTACCTTTTAATATTCCATTTTTAATTTTTTCTTTATTCATTTTATTAAAACACCAACACCAACCGCTATCTGATAAAATATCTGTATAATATCCTTAACAAATCTCATTCTTTCACCTTTTGGTTCAAATGGAACAACAATTGTGTCTCCTGGCTCAATTTTCTCTATATTTTTATCACTTGAACCATCAAACCTTACAATAAATATATTTTTTTTGTCGGCATCTTTAGTAAATCCTCCAACTTTCTTAATATAATCATTAAAACTTAAACTTTCTTCATAAAATAGATTTGTGGGATTATTAACCTCTCCAATAATTGAAACATAAACAGGCTTTTTAGGAACATATATTATATCCCCGTTTTCAAGTTCAATGTCATATATACTATTTTCAAAATTTTCAAAGTTGTCTATCTTTATAATTATTCTTCCAGTTGGTTCAATTTCTGAAATCTTTTCAAGTGAAATAATCCCTTTTTCTATTACCTGTTTTTCTTCTGGATTTGTTGTAGTTTTAAGTGCCGACTTTAATGTTTCCATCTTTTCTTTAACATAATTAACTATTTCCTTTTCTTTTTGTTTTTTAATTGAATCCCTTAAAAATACTATTCCTTTTGGATATGCTTTATCTGTAAAATTTCCAGCCCTTTTAATTATATTACTTAATTTTTCTCCACTTTCAATTACATATCTTCCAGGGAATCTTACTTCTCCATAAATAAATACATTTTTTTCAGGTCTTTCTTTTGAATAAATTATTATTTTATCAAGAGGCATTAAATATAAATTTTCATTCTCATCACCAGCAAAAACTTTTTCTGGAGAAAATTTAATTATCTTTCTATAACCATTTTCTATTCTAATAATCTCACCTTTTTCTTTTTCTGAAAATGGTAATAAATCCGCTTCTTTCAATACATCACTTATTTTTATACCTTCTTTCCATCCATAAACTCTTTGTTTTTTCACAGCGCCTAAAACTTCTATTTGATAATACGATTGGGAAGGGATTTCAGGAACTTTAATAATATCATAATTTTTTAATCTAAAAGTATTGAGTTCATCCTCTTTTATTTTTATATCAATCAAAATTTTACCTTTTTCTTTATCAATCCTTTCAATTTGGATATGTGAAATATCTGCATTTGGTAAAAATCCACCACAAAGTTCAATTATTTCACCAATTTCCATCTTTTTTAATTCATATATTGCTGGATTTCTGACAGCCCCAACTATTCCAACAAGATTTTCAGATTTATTTACAAAAATTGTATCTCCATTTTGAAATTGAAATATTTTTGGTTTTTCTCCTTTTAAAAGTAAAGGATAAATATCAATAATTTCTCTTTCTCCATTACTTTTAATTATCTCTATTTTCCTTAAACTCCCATTTTTATTTACTCCACCAGCAATTGAAATAATATCAAGTATTGTAAAAAATGGAGAAATTTCATAAATTCCTGGTTTATTAACTTCTCCAAGGACGAAAACATTAATTGTTCTGAATTTACCAATGGAAACAGAGACTTGAATATTTTTATATTTTTTATAAAATTTATCCTCAATTATCTTCTTTACTTCTGAAAATTTTTTATTTCCAATATATATTTTTCCTAAACCTTGAACAAATATGCTTCCGTCAATTTCAACTTCTTTTTGATATTCATATTCAAAAAACCCCCAAACATTTATAACAATAATATCTCCTGAACCCACAATATAATCCTCACTTACAGGAAGTTGATATCTTTTTACATCTGATTTATAATTTCTAAAAAATTCTTCACCAAATAATTTTAAATCGGGATAATCAGAAAAAATTTCCCCATTTAAGATTGAAAAAACTAAAAGAAATAAAAACCCAAATAATTTATTTATTTTTTCCATAGTTAATTTTTTATATCACATTCCAATAAAATTTTCAAAAATTTTGACAAAAGTTTTAGAAGAGATATAATTAAAATTTAAATGGGTTTAATTTTAAAAAATGGTTATTTGATAGAGCCAAAAAGTGGTAAAGAAGGCAAATATGATATTTTGATAGAAAATGGCATTGTTAAAAGAATAGATAAAAATATTCCTACCTTAAATTATAAAGTGATTGAGTGTAAAAATAAGATTGTTTGTCCTGGTTTTGTTGATATTCATTGTCATTTGAGAGAACCAGGAAGAGAAGATGAAGAAACAATTTACACAGGGAGTTTATCAGCGGTAAGTGGTGGATTCACAACAATATGTTGTATGCCAAATACAGACCCTCCTTTAGATAATAAAGTAAGTATAAGATTTGTATATGAGAAAGGAGAAAAAAGTTTATGCGAAGTTTTACCAATAGGAGCAATAACAAGAAAAAGAGAAGGGAAGGAACTTGCACCATATTTTGAAATGATAGAAGAAAAGGCAGTTGCTTTTTCAGATGATGGAAATTGTGTTATGGATAGCAATGTGATGAGAAGAGCACTTGAATACACACTTTTACATAAAAAACCAATTATATCTCATTCAGAAGACCAAAATTTATCAAAAAATGGAGTTATGAATGAAGGATTTATTTCAACAAAAATGGGACTTCCAGGAATTCCAAGAGAAGCAGAAGAAATAATGGTTGAAAGAGATATAAAACTTGCAAAATTAACAGGAGGAATTTTACATATTGCACATTTATCATGCAAGGAAAGTGTGGAATCAATTAGAAGGGTAAAGAAAAATTTAAAAAATATTTCTTGTGAAGTTACTGCTCATCATTTAACACTTACAGAAGAAGCAGTAATAGATTATAATCCAAATGCAAAGGTTTCACCCCCTTTAAGAACAGAAGAAGATAGAATATCTTTAATTGAAGGATTAAAAGATGGAACTATTGATTGTATTGTTACAGACCATGCTCCTCATAGTTTTGAAGAAAAAGAATCAGGGTTTGAAAATGCACCTTTTGGAATTATTGGCTTTGAGACATTTTTACCTTTAATTTTAAAACTTGTTGATTATGGGATGAGTTTGAAAGATATAATTTATAAAGTTACTTATGCTCCATCAAAAATTTTAAATATTGAAAGAGGAATTATTGAAGTTGGTAAAAGAGCAGATATAACTATTTTTGATCCTGATTTTGAATGGATTTATACAGAAGATAAAATAAAGAGTAAAAGTAAAAATACACCATTTTTAAACTGGAAACTGAAAGGAAAAGTTTTATTAACTATTTCAAAAGGCAAAATTGTTTACCAAGAACCTGAATTTAAATATTAATTTTCTTCCCTTTTTTTATTGATTCAAGTGATTTAAATACCATACTTAAACTTTTAAGATTATCTTTCCCACTTGTTTCTGGTTGTCTATCTTCAACAATACTTCTGTAAAACTCATAAAGAGAAAGAAACCTATCTTCTCTTTCAAGTTTAATTGGTTCAATAGTTTCTACTTTTCCTTCAAAAATTTTTTTTATTCCTGAATTATCCCAAATAATTGTTCCCTTATCTCCATAAATTTCCCATATGCCCGGCCATTGAGTATCCTTGCCAACACTTACCCAACTCCCTGAATAATTAAAATAAATATTATTTTCAAAATCAAAAATTAAATAAACACAAGGGTCTCCTTTAAACCAACTCCAGTGTGGGTTCCAACTTTCAGCATAAACACTTAAAGGGTCTTTGCCAAGTAAATATCTTGATAGGTCAAAATGATGAATAGACATATCTATTAAAAGCGGAAAAGGCATCTCTTCCCTAAAGCCACCAAATCTTGGTCCTTTCTGAAAATTTAAAATACAATAACTTATTTTTCCTATTTGGCCATCATCAATCAATTTTCTTATAGTTCTTGGAATTCTATTGTATCTATAATTCTGACTTACCATTAATTTTCTCTTATATTTTTCTGCCTCTTCTACAATTTTTTCAGCATTTTTTAAAGTATCAGATAATGGCTTTTCAACAAGGACATGTAAACCTTCTTTTAATGCAAGAATTGAAATTTCTTTATGAAACTTTGGTGGAGTAACATTTAAAATTGCATCTGCTTTTACTTTTTTCAAACAATCTTTTAATGATTTAAATATTTTTCCTTCAAGAAATGGATATTTTTCAACAGATTTTTTTAATATTTCCTCATTTACATCAACAATACCTACAATTTCCCATTCTTTAGATGAAGCAACTATATCAAGCCAACTTGCTCCAAATCCACCGACCCCTATTTGTATGATTTTCATTTTATTCATTTTTTTCAAAAATTTTAAATTTTATAACTTTTCCATTTTTATCAAAACCAACATAATAATTTTCAAAAAACCATATTTCCATCATTCCTGTCTCTGATTCATAAATTTGATATTCTTTACCAAGTATTTTTTCAACTTCTTCCTTTTCCATTCCAATAGGTATTTCTCCTTTTAGTATAATTTCTTTCCATTCCTCTTGTAATTGAGGATTCCTTTTTATATATTCTTCTCTATAATTTTTATCAAGAAATGTCCCTCTTATTTTAAAATATGAACATCCTGAAATTAAAATTAAAAAAGAGATAAGAAATTTCATATTGTCTCCTTTTTCTTTTTATTTTATCATATATGATATGGAAAGGGAATATTTATTAGGAACAAAAGTTTGTGATATAGAAAGTCCTGATATAAGAATGAAGGCATATTTACTTACAAAAAGTAATTATTCAGAAAAACAGAAAGCAATTGATATTTTTAATTTTGTTAGAGATGAGATTAAATACAGATTTGATTATTCATATACAAAAGCATCAGAAACATTAAAAAAGGGATATGGAAATTGTTTTAATAAGACAAATCTTCAAATAGCACTTTTAAGAAGTTTAGGTATATATTCAGGATATAAAGTTTATCTAATTAAAAAAGAAGTTTTTTTTCCAATAGTTCCAAAAGATATATATGAATTGATAAGTCAACCAACAATTCATGTAAGTTGTGTAGTTTTTTTAAATGAAAGATGGGTTGAGGCAGATGCAACCATTGATTTTGAATTACATAACAATATTTACAGAAATATGGAAAACTGGAAATATGAAGAATGGGATGGAGAAAAAGATATAAGTTTACCTCAAAAATATATAATTGAATGTGAAGGAATATATTCTAATATTGACCTTTATCTTTTAAATCCACCAAAATTTTGGAATGACCAGTTGTTGAAAAAAGCAAATGATTTTATTGAAGGGATCCTTAAATAAAAATTTCAAAGATATGAAAAATTAAGGTAAAATAATAATATATACCTTATACATTTCAAAAAGGAGGGAATATGAAGGCTCTTTTACTTATTGGAGGATTTGGGACAAGATTGAGACCATTTACTATTACAAAACCCAAAGCACTTTTGCCTCTTGTTAATATTCCATTTATTTCATACCAGTTTGAATTGTTAAAAAATTATGAAATAGATGAGGTTATTCTTGGGATTGGTTATAAAGGCGAAGAATTCAAGAAAATTCTTGGAATAGGGAAAGAGATGGGTTTAAAAATATATCTTTCTTATGAAAAATCACCTCTTGGAACAGGAGGAGCAATTAAAAATGCAGAAAAGTTTTTGAAAGGGAAGGAGCCGTTTTTTGTTTTTAATGGGGACATTCTTGCAAATTTTAATCTTGAGAAAATTTTAAATTTTCATAAAGAAAAAAATGCATATATAACAATTGGAATGGTAAAAGTTTCTGACCCATCTTCTTATGGGCTTATTGTTACTGATGATCAAATGCAAATAAAAAAGTTTATTGAAAAACCCAAACCAGAAGAAATTGTCACAGATACAATAAATGCCGGTGTTTATGTTTTTCAACCAGAAGTTCTTGATGAAATACCAAAAAATAAAGAAGTTTCTGTGGAAAAAGAAGTATTTCCTGGTTTACTTGATAAAGGAAAAGAGATGTATGGTTATATTCATTATGGTTATTGGCTTGACGTTGGAACAATAGATAAATATAGGAAAGCAAATTTTGATCTAATAGATGGGAAAATTGAACTTTTATATAAAAAGTCAGAAGAGAAAATAGAAAAAAAGGGAAATATACTTATAGATAAAAGTGTTTCTGTGGATGGAAAATTAATTGTTGATGATGGAGTTATTATTGGAGAAAATTCTGTTTTTAAAGGAAAAGTTATCATAGGGAAAAAATCCTATATAGGTAAAAACTGTTTAATTGAAAATAGTATAATTTTTGAGAATGTTATAATAGGAGATAATTGCTACATAAAGGATTCAGTTATAGGAAATTTAGTTTTAATTAAAGGGAATTGTGAAATTAAAAATTTTGCAATTGGAGATAATTCCTTTATAAGTGAATTTTCAAAAATTTATCAGTAAAAATGGAAATAATAACAAAATCAAGGATTTTTAAACCTACTGAATATAGTATTTATAAGCCCAAAATTTGTTTTGTTTCTACGTATGTGCCCAAGCCATGTGGTATTGCTACTTTTACACATGACCTTTTAAAACATATTGATAATTACAATATTTTAATACCTTCAAGAGTTATTGCAATGAATGGGAAAAATGATAATTATACATATCCTGAAGAGGTTGTTAAAATTATTGAAATTGAAAATGTTGATGACTATAAGGAGGCATGTGATTTTGTTAATAATTCTGATATAGAAATTGTAAATGTTCAGCATGAATTTGGAATTTTTGGTGGTGAATATGGAGAATACCTTCTTGAATTTTTAAATGATTTAAAAAAACCATGTGTAACTACATTTCACACAGTTTTGCCAAATCCAGCAACAAAAATGAGAGAAATTGTAAGAAAACTTGCAGAAAAAAGTTCTTATGTTGTGGTTATGACAAATTTAGGAAGAGAATTATTAAAGGAGCAATATGGCATAAGTAAAAGAAAAATTGAATTGATATATCATGGAGTTCCATTTGCATATTTAAGACCAACGGATTATTTCAAAGAGAAATTAAATTTGAGTGGAAAAATTGTTCTTTCAACTTTTGGACTTTTGAGTAGGGGTAAAGGGATTGAATATGTTATATATGCTATGCCGGATATCTTAAAAGAATTCAATAATGTCGTTTATCTTGTAATTGGTGCAACTCACCCAAATATAGTTAAAATTGAAGGTGAAAGTTATAGAGAATTTTTAATGAAAGAAGTTGAAAGGTTAAATTTAAATAAAAATGTAATTTTTGTGAATAAATTTTTATCACTTGAAGAACTTTTAAATTATTTGTGTGCAACTGATATTTATATTACACCCTACTTAAATCCTAGTCAGATTACAAGCGGAACTTTATCGTATGCTATTGGCTGTGGAAAAGCATGTATTTCAACCCCTTACTTATATGCAAAAGATATATTAGAAAATGGAAAAAGAGGAATGCTTGTGAATTTTAGAGACCCAGCAGAGATAAGTGAAAGTGTAATATATTTATTGAAAAATCCAGAAAAGAAGAAGCAAATGGAGAGAGAAAGTTATAAACTTGGACAGAAAATGACATGGGAAAAAGTTGCTTGGGAATATTTGACTCTATTTTCAAGAGTAAGTTTAAGTAGAGGAGAAAGTGTTTCTGTTTATTTTGAGGATAGATTACTGCCAATTAAACTTACTCATCTTGAAACATTAACAGATGATGTTGGAATAATACAGCATGCCAAATTCTCAATGGCTGATAGAAAGACAGGTTATACTACCGATGATAATGCAAGAGCATTAATTGTTGTTACAAAACATTATAATATGTATATTGACCAGAAATCACTTAACCTTATAAATACTTATTTAAGTTTCATATATTATATGCAAAAATCAAACGGAAGATTTCATAATTTACTTGGATATGATAGGAATTTCCTTGATACAGATGGAGGAGATGATTGCTTTGGAAGATGTATATGGGCGATAGGATATCTTCTTTCAAGTGAATTTATATATGAAAATATTAAAGGTGCGGCAAAACATATTTTGGACCTTGCTTTTCCTCAGATTGAAAATATAAATTCATTAAGAGGAATAGCAAATTGTATAGAGGGTCTTTATTATTATTTAAAATTTGAAAAAAATGAAAAAGCAAAAGAACTTATAAAAAAATTAGCTGAAAAAATGGTTGAAGATTATAAAAATTCAAGTGAACCCAATTGGAAATGGTTTGAAAATATAATAACATATGAAAATGCTAAATTACCTCTTGCCTTACTTATTGCTTATGAAGTAACGGAAAATAGGGAGTATTTTGATATAGGTATTGAATCACTTAACTTTTTAATAGATATAACAATAATAGATAATAGATTTATACCTATTGGGAATAATGGATGGTATACGAAGGGAGGGAAAAGAGCATATTATGATCAACAACCAATTGAGGCAGCATGTATGATTGAAGCGTTGAAAAAAGCAGAAAAGTTAACAGGAAATGAAAAATATGCAAATTTATCTTTAATCGTTTTTGACTGGTTCCTTGGTAGAAATACAAAGGGTGAAATGATGTATGACCCTGTAACTGGTGGATGTTACGATGGGCTAACAAAAAATGGACCAAATAGAAATCAAGGAGCAGAATCAACCATTTCCTATTTACTTGCTCGTCTTGAAATTGAAGAAATATAAATGGCTCAAATTTTAACCTATGGCTGTAAAGTAAATCAATATGAGAGTCAGTTAATAAAAGAAAATATTGAGAATGATGAAAATTTTAAGGATGAAAATATTGTTATTATAAATAGTTGCTGTGTTACTGAAAAAGTTGAAAAGGAAATAAAGAAGAAAATAAAAAAGTTATTAAAGGAAGGCAAAAAAATATTTCTTACAGGGTGCCTTGCAGAAAAAGATTCTATTTACT
>CAZCUO010000060.1:0-4768 GCA_964502135.1 uncultured bacterium | reverse complement strand
TTCTTTAAAATATTTATTTGCAGTTTGTTCAGAAAGGTCAGATAGAATATCTATAATTGAAACACCTGCATCAAGCATTGTTGCAAATTGCCTTGAAAATATTGCCAGTTCTCCTAAAGATACTCTTCCCCTTTTCTTTTTTTCCTTTCTTTCTATATTTGTTATCCCTTTTTCTTCAATAATATTAATTTCAATTGGAGTAAGATTTTTTCTTCTTAAATTTAAAACAGCTTCTCCTAAACCATTACTTTCAATTATTCCTTCTATTTTTTTTCCTGAAAGGTCTCTAGCAATATAGTAAAATTTAGCCATCCTATGCTCCTATCAATCCTTTCAATTCTTTTAAATTTGGACTCCTTGCAAATGCTTCATCCTTAGATATTAAACCATTTTTATATAAATAAGCAAGTGAAGAATTCATTGTTCTCATTCCAAGTTCTCCGCCTGTTTGTATTTGTGAATATATTTGTGCAAAATTTCCTTCTCTTATTAAACTTCTTATTGCAGAAGTAGTTATCATGATTTCAGTTGCAAGGACTCTTCCTTTTTTATCTAATCTTGGAATTAATTGTTGAACTATAATACCTATTAAAACCAAAGAAAGTTGAGTTCTTATAGTTGATTGTTGTTCACCTGGAAAAACATTTACAATTCTCCCTATTGCCTGAGTAACTTCTCCTGTATGTAATGTCGCAAGAACAAGATGTCCGGTTTCTGCTATTCTTAATGCTGACTCAATTGTTTCTTTATCTCTCATTTCTCCTATAAGAACAACATCTGGGTCCTGTCTTAAGACCCTTTTTAATGCTTCAGAAAATGACTCTGTATCTGTCCCAAGTTCTCTTTGTTCTACGATTGCCTTTTTATGTTTAAACAAATATTCAATTGGGTCTTCAATAGTAATAATATGGATAGGATAATTTTCATTTAAATAATCAACCATAGAAGCCAGAGTTGTAGATTTACCACTTCCAGTTGGACCACATATTAAAATTAAACCATATGGATAAGAAAGCATCTTTTTTATAACATCGGAAGGGAGTCCCAGTTGTTCAAAAGTTGGTATTACGTCTTTTATTGGTCTAATTGAAATTCCTATTGTTCCCCTTTGATAATGTAAGTTTATTCTAAATCTCCCAATGCCTTCAATTCCATAGGAAAAATCAAGTTCTTTTGTTGTTTCAAATATTTTAATTTGGTCTTCTCTTAAAATTTCATATATAATTTTTTTACATTCTTCGTTAGATAAAGGAGAAAAAGGAGTAGGAACAAGTTTACCATCAATTCTTATGTAAGGAGAAATTTTAGCAAGAATATGAATATCGGATGCTTTTTTTTCAATAGCATATTTTAAAATTTCATCTATTTTTTTCATATAATTGTTGCAGTTAATGCTTCAGAAATAGTAGTTATTCCATCAACAACTTTTTTAATTGCAGATTCTCTTAAAGTCTTCATTCCATTTTTTCTTGCAACTTCTCTTATTTCATTTTCAGACTTTTTTTTGATTATCATTTCCTTAATTTCTTTTGTTAACTCTAAAACTTCATATATTGCTATTCTTCCAAAATAACCAGTAAAATCACATATACTACAACCTTTCCCTTTATATGCTTTACTTTCTATTCCCATACTTTTTAAAACATCTGTACCTCCCTCATCTATTATTTTACACTCATTACAAATTCTTCTTACTAATCTTTGAGCAAGGATAATTAAGAGAGAATCAGCGATTAAATAAGGTTCAATTCCCATATAATAGAGACGAGAAATTGTTGAAACAGTATCATTAGTGTGTAAAGTTGAAATTACAAGATGTCCTGTTAATGAGGCCTGAATCGCAATTTGGGCCGTTTCTGTATCTCTTATTTCTCCAACCATTATAACATCAGGGTCTTGCCTTAAAATATGTCTTAAAACATTTGCAAAATTAAGACCAATTTTAGGTTTAACTTGAACTTGATTTATTCCTTCAAGTTCATATTCAACTGGGTCTTCAATAGTAATTATATTTTTTTCTGGTGTATTTATATAACTCAATCCTGAATATAAAGTAGTTGTTTTCCCACTTCCTGTTGGTCCAGTTACAATTATCATGCCATAAGGTCTTTTTAATGCATTTTTAAATTTTTCCAAATCGTCTTTTTCAAATCCAAGTTCTTCCATATTTAAAACTAATTTTTCTTTGTCAAGTAATCTCATAACTATTTTTTCTCCATAGATTGTGGGAAGAGTAGATATTCTTATATCAATTTCTCTCATACCAATTTTAACTTTAAATCTTCCATCTTGTGGCAATCTTCTTTCTGCAATATCAAGATTTGAAAGAATTTTAAGGCGTGTAACTATCCCTGGGTAGGCACTTTTGGGTGTAGATTGAAAATTATGTAAAACACCATCTATTCTAAATCTTACAGAAACATCTTTTTCCCGAGGTTCAAGATGTATATCAGTTGCTCTTTTTTCTATAGCCTTTACAAAAAGCGAATTAACAAATCTTATAATAGGAGCATCTTCAGCAGCAATCTTTAATTGATTAATATCTACTTCTTCCTTTTCTTCAGGTATTTCTTCAAGTTCAGAGATTGTTTCTGGCATTCCTTCATAACCTGAATAGAATCTTTCAATAAAATCAATTATTTCTTTCTCATCTGCCTTTACAACTTTAATTTTTAATCCAGTTAATCTTTTTACTGTATCAATAGCAACTATATCTGTTGGGTCTTTCATTGCAATAGTTAATGTGTCGTTTTCTCTCGCAACTGGAATTAAAGTAAATCTTCTTGCAATATTTTCATCAATAATTTTAACAATTTCTGGTTTAATACCTTTAAATTTTGACAATTTTATTACATTTGCTTTTTTCTGTTCAGTCAGTGCTTCAAATATATCCTCTTTTTTTACATATCCTTTTTCTACTAAAATTTCTCCAAGAAATTTTTTTTCTTTATTTTGTAAAACCAATGCTTCTTCAAGTTGTTCGGGAGTAATAAGTCCCTTTTCAAGTAAAATTTGGCCCAATTCTTTTCTTTCCATAGGTTATAGTATAATATATCATAAAAAATAAAGGAGTCAAAATATGGAAAAATTTTTTTTTAATTTTCTCTCTATACCAGAAGTTAGTTTTAAAAAAGCAAAATTTATTATTTTACCCATTCCTTATGAGTCAACTGTTACAGGAAATCCAGGGACAAAATTTGCTCCCTTAAGTATAATTTATTCCTCAAGAAATTTTGAACTCTATGATGAAGAACTTCAGTTTGAACCATATGAAATTGGAATAAAAACAGAAGACGAAATAGAATGTGATTTGTCATCTCCTGAAAAAATGTCAAAAAAAATTGAAAAAATTACTTCTTTTTACCTAAAAAATAATAAATTTGTGATAGGAATAGGAGGAGAACATTCAATCACATTTGGATTATTTAAAGGGCATAAAAAATATTTCAGTGATTTAAATTATATATGTCTTGATGCTCACTCTGATTTAAGAGATAAATATAATGGAACAAGGTTTTCTCATGCCTGTGTTAATAGAAGAATATTGGAAACAAATACAAATTTAAATATTTTAGGAGTTAGAAGTATAAGTAAAGAAGAATTTAACTTTTTAAAGGGAGAAAAAAGAGTTAAAATTTATTATGCTTTTGATATGAAAAAAGAAAAATGGTATGAAAAAATTTCAAAAGATGTTCCTTCTGGTAAATATTATCTTTCAATTGATGTTGATTTTTTTGACCCATCATTAATTCCAGAAACAGGAACACCAGAACCTGGCGGTTTTTTATGGGATGAAACAATTGAATTTTTAAAAAAATTCATATTAAGAGAGGATATTGAAATAATTGGTTTTGATGTTGTTGAACTTTCTCCTTCAAAAATTTTTACTCCATCCTCTTTAATTTGTGGAAAATTGATTTATAAGATAATTGGTTATCTTACTTTGAAATGGAGAAAATAGAATTATTAAAAAAAGAGGATTTAGAAATTATCTTATCAAAGGATATTAAGAAGGTTCTTTTTATCGGAGGAACTGATACAGGAAAAACAACTTTAATAAAAGATATTGCAAATTTCCTATTTGATAAACAAGACGTTTATATCTTTGATTGTGATATAGGACAATCACATGTAGGGCCTCCAACTACAATTGGTTATGCAAAAGTTGAAAGTAAAATTGAAAATTTTTATTTGAATCCAGAAAAGTTTTATTTTGTAGGTTCTATTACGCCTTCATCTGCAATTATTGAATTTATCACTGGAATTACTAAGATTGACAGATATTTAAATGAAAAAAAAGGAAAGATTTTGATTGATACTACTGGCTATGTAAGAGATGAAATTGCCTTGTCTTTAAAAATAAATAAAATTGAAATTTTAAAACCTGACTTTGTAATATTGCTTGAGAAGGAAAATGAACTTAAAAAAATTGAGATATTTTTAAATTCCACAGATATCAAATTTAAAAAAATAAAGGTTGAAAATTTGCCATCAAAAAATCCTGAAGATAGAGCGAATTATAGAAAAATGATTTTTTTAGAATATTTTAATAATTTGAAGATTATTAATTTAAATCTAAATGAAATTTCAGTCAAAATTTTAAATTTTAAAACAACAGATTTTTTAAAAACTAATTTTAAAGGAAAAATTTGTAGTTTAAGGAATGAGTTTTTTGAAGATTTTACACTTGGGATTATAAATAAATTTGAAAATGAAAAATTAGAAGTTCTTATTCCTGAAAAAAACTTGAATTATAAAAAAATTAAAG
>CAZCUO010000059.1:0-3070 GCA_964502135.1 uncultured bacterium | reverse complement strand
CAAAAATTTTTGAAATAAAAATTGAAATTTCATAAAGAAAAATAAGAGGAATTGCAATGAAAATTTGAGTAAAAATATCTGTTGTGGGAGTTATTATGGCAGAAAGAATAAAAGAACCAACTATTGCAAATTTCCTTTTTTCTCTCAAAAATTTAGAGTTAATAATGCCGATATAGGTAAAAGATGAAATAAAAACAGGAATATTAAAAATAAAACCTATTGCAATTAAGAAAATGAAAAGAAAATTTAAATAATTTGTTATTGAAATCATTGGTTTCATAAGTTCCTTCCCAAAGGAAAAAAGGATTTTTAAACCAAAAGGAATAATTATATAAAATGAAAAAAATACCCCAAGATAAAATAAAAAAGGGAAAAAAATGAATATTGTTTTAACTATTTTTCTCTCTTTTTCTGTTAATCCAGGAGCAATGAATAAGTAAATCTGGTATAAAATAAAAGGAATTGAAATGATTCCTGCTATAAAAAGAGTGGTTTTTATAACAGAAAAAAATGGTTCTATTGGTTTTAAAAATATAATCGCCTCTTGATATTTCTTTAATGGCTTAATTATGAATGAAAGTATTTTACCAGAATAAAAATAAGAAAGAAGTGATACAAAGATAAAAAATATTAAAGAATAAATAATCCTTTTTCTTAATTCTTCTAAATGTTCTATAATACTTAAATCTTTTTCTTCACTTCTCATTCTTCTTTTTTCTCTTCTTTTTTCCCTTCTTCACTGGATCCTTCTTTTAATCCTTTTTTAAATTCTCCAAGTGCTTTTCCAAGAGACCGACCAATTTCAGGTAATCTTTTTGCACCAAAAAGAAGTAAAATTATAAAGAATATTAAAATAAGTTCAGGTGCACCTATATTAAACATTTAACTCACCTCCTCTTTTTTAAAGAAATTCTTCTTTCACCCTCATTAGAAACTTTTATAGCAGATTCTCCAATAACAGGACAATTTTTTTCACATTGGCCACAACCTTTACATACTTCCGGAATTACCTCAGGACCACCATCTTTATGTTTATAAATAGCAGAAACAGGACAGTATTCCATACAAACATAACAATCTTTTTTATATTTCCAGACAAGACACCTTTCTCTATCTATTTTTGCTGTTCCTATTTTAATATCCTCAAATTTAATTTTCTGAATCGCTCCAGTTGGACAAACTTTATTACAAGAAAGACATAAAAGACAAGCAGATTCTCTTGGAATAATATGGGGTGTTCCCCATTCAAATAAACCGTCCTTTATAGAAACTGGTTTAAGACATTTTGAAGGACACACTTTAATACATTCTCCGCATCTAATACATTTAAATATAAAATCATCCTCTATTATTGAACCAGGGGGTCTTATAAATAAATTTTTATTCTTAAATTTTATTTTGCTACCTGTAAAAACAAATAAACTTCCAATACCTAAAATTTTTAAAAACTCTCTTCTTTTCATTTTAAAATTTTCATTATTTTATTTCTTAATTTTACCCCAATTAAATAATTAAAATACCCAAGAGGACAAATGGTATAACACCAAAATCGTAGAAAAAGAATATTTATGACAACTATTATAATAAAAATGATAAACCAATCTCTAAATAAAAAAACTCTTGTAAGTATTACATAAGGGTCAAAAAACCAGAAAAAATTAGGTATGCGCAGAAAAATAAATATAAATGAATTTAAAATTAAACCCCAGAATATAAAAATCCTTATTTTTCTTATGTAATTCGGGATTTTTATTGAAATTTTCCATTTCTTTCTGAATAAAATTAGATTAATTAAGTCAATTATTCCGCCAAAAGGACAGACCCACCAACAGAAAAAATTTCCTAAAATAAGTAAAAAGAGAATAGTAAGTAATGAAGGCCACAGAAGATAATTAAAATGAAGTGTTGATAAAGTTGTTGAGATACTGGCTAATGGGTCAATTCTAAAAAAGAAATTTAAGGGAAGTTTTTCAGGAATAGGGAATCTTGTTTTATAATAGAAAAATATAAACAAAAAAATGAAAAAAATTTGTGATAAGTATCTTAAAAACAATTTTATTATTTTATACATAGTTTATTTTTACTTTACTCAAATCCATATTCCCAAGACCCATTTCAGAAGCAAATTTTATATGGGGTATTTCTTCTGGTTTTTTTCCAAGAAGAGTTGTTCCATAAGCATCAAGAGCAACTATATCTGTTCCTCCAACAACTGTTTTAAGTTCTTTTACTTCTCCTGGACCCTGTGGCCCATTTGTAAGTAATATTCTTGTAGCATCAAGGATAATTAATCTTGTTTTTGGTTTAATAAAATATGTAATTTCTGCTATGCATTTATGAAGATTTGTTCTATGAAAATATCCTCTGTCTTTAACTATTCCCATGAAATTTTTCATTGCTAAAGTTACTTTTGCTCCTCCATGAACTTTTACAACAGGAACATCTATTAAAACATCACAATCAATAACTTCTTGCAAAATTTCTGCTTCTTTTAAAATTTCAGTTCCTGTTATTTCTACTTTTTTCCAGTTTATAGGTGGTTTTATAATTCCCCCTGCTCTTTCAACTGCTTCTTTTATTCCACTTGTAATATAAGTCACATCCCATTTATTACATGTGTGGTCAATAACTATAATTTCTTTAGCCCCTGCTTTTTTGCATAATTTAACAAGTGCACTTACAACCTCTGGATGAGTATTTGCTGCCTGTTGGGGAGTTCTATTCCATGCAATATTTGGTTTTATAACAACCTTTTCTCCTCTTTTAACAAATTTTTCAATCCCTCCCATCTTTTCAACTACATTTATTGTTACTTGTTCAAAATTCTCACCTTTACCAACAACTATTTCTGATTTTTTTTCCTCTGCAAAAGAGATATTCTTTTTACCTTTAAATAAATTACTGAAACTTAAACCTGCTATTACAAAAAAACTTCTTTTTAAAAATTCTCTTCTATTCATTTTTTTCTCCTTTTTTAAGTTATTGATTATCAAAAATTTAAATATAATTATTTTAAGTTTTTTATTACACTCATCTTAAATATTTTATCACAAAAAAAATTAAAAAAAAA